>CAZXFO010000208.1:0-6281 GCA_964639745.1 uncultured Coxiellaceae bacterium
ACGATTTACCAAAATTTTCGGAAGACTATGTCCACCGTATTGGTCGAACCGGACGCGCAGGTAAGACTGGTATTGCTATTTCATTTGCCCTACCGCTTGATGTCCGCCACATTAAACGTATTGAACGTTATACTGGCCAACCCTTACCATTAGCTACGGTTGAAGGCTTTGAACCTACTAAACGTTTTGCTAAAGCCCCTGGCAGTAGTAACGCGCCAGCTCCAAAAAAGTTCTTTGGTAAAAAAGGTGCGTCAAAATCCAGCTTTAGTAAAAACAGCTCAGGCAAAAGCGGG
Organism: uncultured Coxiellaceae bacterium; assembly: GCA_964639745.1. Lineage (GTDB taxonomy): Bacteria > Pseudomonadota > Gammaproteobacteria > DSM-16500 > DSM-16500 > JABDGC01. The sequence continues at coordinate 294 of CAZXFO010000208.1, forward strand.
ACGCCAGAAAAGAAAAAATTCTGGTTTAAACCCAAGCCAAAAGCTAAAGCTCATTAAGCAGCACTAATCAACGACATACACCCTAGCAAGACCTAGCGTCTTCATTGCTCGGGTGTTATGATCGTGTACATTATGAAGACAATCAATTCAGCATCACCCATTGGTATTTTTGATAGCGGCATAGGTGGCCTAACCGTCACCCAAGCCTTAGTAAGACTTTTACCCAATGAAAGTATTATTTATTTTGGTGATACAGCTCACCACCCCTATGGCGAAAAATCCGCAGCTGCAATTCAGTCTTATTCGGTCAAAATTGCTAATTTTTTTCTTGAGCAAAACTGCAAACTTATTTTAGTCGCCTGTAATACTGCATCTTCAGTAGCTTACGAGCTACTGAAGGAATATGTAGGAACACGCGCTTTAGTCATCAATGTGATTGACCCTTTAGTTATTTGGCTTAGCAAAAATTATCCTAATAAAAAAATTGGCTTGATAGGCACTAAACGTACAGTCAGTTCAAATATCTATAAGAAGAAGATTGACGAATTAAAAGTTGGCATCGAACTAAATTCTTATGCCACTAATTTATTAGCTTCCGCAATCGAAGAATTTGGCAATCATGAGATTATAGCTAATTTACTGAATGTTTACTTACAACATTCTTCTTTACAGAATATTAAAGCATTAATTTTAGCCTGCACACACTACCCTATTGTTAAAGATAAAATTGCAGCTTTTTATAATAACAATGTAGACATTATTGATTCTTCTGAGATAGTCGCTCAAGCAGTAAAGTCACAGCTAGCCGATGCCAATTTATTGAATGAAGGCTCTGCTGTTTCTAAAAATTTCTACATCTCGGATTACATAGAATCTTTTGTTAATGGTACAAAATTATTTTTTAATGAAAATGTAGCTCTTCAACACTATCCTTTATGGGATTAAGCGATACTTATGAATTATCGTCATCTATTTCATGCCGGCAATTTTGCTGATGTTGTTAAGCACGTAGTTATCGTAGGATTAATTGCCTCTTTACTTCGCAAAGATAAACCTTTCTGTTTTTTAGATACTCATGCTGGCAAAGGCTATTATGATTTAATGTCTGAAATCGCTCAAAAAAATAAAGAGCATAAAGACGGCATCATGAAAATTCTTTCACAAGAAAATCCACCAGGATTGATAAAACGTTACTTAGGCAGTATTCAGAAAATTAATAGTCGGCTTTCTGAGTCACGTTTTGCTTCAATGCGTTTCTACCCTGGATCCCCTTTTATTGTTAGACCCTTTCTCCGTCCCGGAGATAGAATTATCGCTACAGAATTACACCCCCAAGAATATCAAGCATTAAAAAAAGCCTGTGACTATGATAGACAAATCTCAACCCACCAAATGGACGGATACTTGGGTTTAAAAGCTTTTCTACCCCCGAAGGAAAGACGCGGCCTCGTACTTATCGACCCTCCCTATGAAAACCCGGATGAATTTAGGCATTTAATCAAAGCATTAACAGTTGCTTTAAAACGCTGGGAAACTGGCATTTATGCGATATGGTACCCTATCAAAGAACGCACCCTTGTCGACCAGTTTCATCACGCACTTAAGGAAACGGTTAAAAAAGAAATTATGATTGTTGAATTAAGTATTTATCCTGAAGATGTACCCAGCCACCTCAATGGTTGCGGCATGGCGATCATTAATCCCCCCTGGAAATTTGATCAGGAAATGAATAATGTAATACCTTGGTTATGGAAGGTGTTGAATATAGGGCATAAAGGGGCTCATCGGGTTTATCAGTTGAACCCACCTACAGGAAGTTAAATTTAAGCTAGACTTAGGGAATATAAGGGGACTAATTATGGACAAAATTATTGGCATAGTCACAATTGGGCTATCACTATCATTAATAGGCTGTGCTGCTATCCAGGCCCAGCACGATAGCAAGCCTAGTAAGCAAAATATATCAACCTCATCTGACCCCAGCCCCAATACATGGAATGACACCAATTACCGGAATATGATGGAAGAAGATTCATCTAGAATTCAGCAACTTCAGACGGTTCATACCTCAGTCCGGCGCTAATTTTTTTCTGTGCTACACTTATTATAAGCTTGAGAATTCGAGGAGGTGGCCTATGAAAACTTCCATTTTCATTACTGCATTAAGCCTTTCTCTTTTATTATGTGGCTGTACACAAAACCAACGTGAAGCTTCAGGAATTGTCGGTGGCGCGGCAGTAGGGGGCGTGGTAGGCAATGCACTTACTGGCGGCAGTACCGCTGGAACAGTCGTTGGTGCAGCTTTGGGTGGGCTTGCAGGTGACCAGATAGCAAAATAAGCTAAGCAGGGAACACAATCTCAGCTGCTTTATTTCATTTAGCTTGCCCACTATAATGTTCTCACTTTAATTTGGTGAGAGTATTATGGCTTTAAATATTGGTGATAAAGCACCGGACTTTACTTTACTAACGGATGATAGCCGTTCTCTTACACTAAAAGATCTGCGTGGCCAAAAAGTTGTATTATATTTTTACCCTAAAGATAATACCCCAGGCTGCACTAAAGAATCTTGCGATTTCCGCGACCTCTTCCCTCGCTTCAACCAGGAAAAAGCTGTAATTTTAGGCATTTCTAAGGACAATCCAGCAACTCATCAAAAATTTAAGCAAAAATATTCACTACCCTTTACCCTATTATCCGATACTGATGCTAAGGTTTGTGAAGCTTATGGCGTAATCAACCCAAAGAGCATGTTTGGTAAAACATTCCTTGGTATTCAGCGCTCAACTTTTTTGATCGATGAGCAAGGGATTATCAAAAGCATTTGGCGCAAGGTTAAAGTGCCACAACACGCCGAAATGGTATTTAAGCAAATTACTTCCTCATAATTTAAGGCATTTTATGACTACAAACACAAAAATCAAAACAGCTATTACACCTACCCGTGCAGACAACTATCCTGAGTGGTATCAACAAGTCATCAAAGCCGCTGATTTAGCTGAGACCTCACCTGTACGAGGCTGTATGATCATAAAACCATGGGGCTATGCTTTATGGGAAAACATGCAACGTATTTTAGATGATATGTTTAAGGCTACTGGTCATAAAAATCTTTATTTCCCTTTATTTATCCCTTTAAGCTATTTTCAGAAAGAAGCTGAGCATATTGAAGGCTTTGCCAAAGAATGTGCTGTTGTTACTCATCATCGCTTAGCAACCAATGACGAAGGACGCCTCATTCCGAGTGGAGAACTAGAAGAACCCTATGTAATCAGACCTACTTCTGAAACTATTATCGGTGAAGCTTTTTCTCGATGGGTCCAATCCTACCGCGATTTACCTTTATTAATTAACCAATGGGCAAACGTAGTACGCTGGGAAATGCGCACGCGTTTATTTTTAAGAACCTCTGAATTTCTTTGGCAAGAAGGCCATACTGCTCATGCCACAGCAGAGGAAGCTCAGGAAGAAACATTGCGCATGTTGCATGTTTATGCAGATTTTATGGAAAATTACATGGCCATGCCTGTCATCTTGGGTGAAAAGTCTGAAAGCGAACGTTTTCCCGGCGCTGTTTCAACTTATTGCACTGAAGCCATGATGCAAGATAAAAAAGCTTTGCAAGCTGGTACTTCGCATTTCTTAGGGCAGCATTTTTCTAAAACCTTCGGCATTAAATTTTTGAGTGCTCAGGGCAAAGAAGAACACGCTTGGACTACATCATGGGGCGTATCAACTCGTTTAATCGGTGGCTTAATTATGACGCACAGCGACGACGATGGCCTGATACTGCCACCTAAGCTCGCACCTTTACATGTTGTTATATTACCAATACTCCATAATGAAGCTGACCGAGCTGAAATTTTAGATTATTGCGATAAGCTAGCAAAAGAATTACAGCAAGTTTCTTATCACTACACCTCAATAAAAGTTGAAGTTGATACGCGAGAATTGACCGGGGGTGAAAAAGCTTGGTCTTGGGTCAAAAAAGGGGTCCCTTTCCGTATTGAAGTTGGACGTAAAGAATGTGATGGTCAATCTGTTTATGTCGGCAGGCGCGATAAAACTTATAAAGATAAAAAAAATATTTCTCGCAACGAATTCATTAATTCAATTGTAAATGAATTAGATGAAATGCAAGCAAACTTATACACCCGCGCTAAGTCTTTTAGAGAACAAAACACCGCTATTATTAAAAACAAAGATGAGTTTTACGAATACTTTGCTCAAGATAAAAGCGGCTTCGCCTTAGCTCATTGGAACGGCAGTAAAGAAGTCGAAGCAAAAATTAAAAATGATTTAAGTGTGACAATTCGTTGTATACCCTTTGATGAAAAACCAGAACCAGGCCAATGTATATTTACTGGTGAGGCCAGCAAACAACGAGTTATCTGGGCTAAGTCTTATTAATCAGCCGCCATAGCCTACTTTTCAAACAGCTGCTATTGAATTTTTATTGCTCAATAGCCGCTGTGGCAAAGGGATATATCAGAAACCAAATTTATGATAACCTGCAGCCACTCAAAAGATTAACCGAAAGAAGGATCAATCCATGACCACTCAGCAATTAGAATTAACAATCAAGCAATTAGCTGTTAGAGGCAAAGGCATTCTAGCGGCCGATGAAAGCACTGGCACCATCACCAAACGATTTGGTGCAATTGGTATTGAATCCAATGAAGATACCCGCCGCGCCTATCGTGAGCTTTTATTCACCACCCCTCATCTTGGCGACAACATTGGTGGTGTTATCCTTTTTGAAGAAACCTTGATGCAGAAAGCATCTGATGGCACCCCCATGCCTGAATTATTGCAAAAAAATGGCATGGTTCCTGGCATTAAAGTAGATAAGGGCTTAGTAATCCTTCCAAACACTAAAGAGGAAAATATTACTCAAGGCCTAGATGGCTTAGCCGAACGCTTAGTTGAATATAAAGCTAAAGGTGCTCGTTTTGCCAAATGGCGCGCCGTTTATAATATTTCCGAAAATACCCCCAGCGGCCTAGCTATTCGCGCTAATGCCGAGATACTAGCTCGTTATGCTGCCATTTGCCAATCTCAAGGCATAGTACCCATTGTGGAACCTGAAGTTTTGATCGATGGCACCCATACTATTGAAACATGCTCCGCTGTTACTGAAGAAGTTTTATATAAAGTATTTGCTGCTCTACATAAAAATAAAGTCACACTGGAATTAATTATCCTAAAACCTAGCATGGTTATTTCAGGCAAAAGCTGTCCAACTAAAGCTTCTGTTGAACAGGTCGCTGCAGAAACTATTAAGGTTTTGCGACGCACGGTTCCTGCTGCTGTGCCTACAATTAATTTCCTATCAGGTGGACAAACTTCGCAAGAAGCTACAGCGCATCTTAATACTATGAATGCAATGGGCAACCTACCTTGGAATGTCAGCTACTCATATGCCCGAGCTTTGCAAGATGACTGCATGAAGTTATGGCAAGGTAATGCTAAAAATGTAACAACAGCACAAAATGCCTTAATTAAACGCGCTAAGCTTAATAGTTTAGCTGCTCAAGGCAAATACTCTGTTGAAATGGAAAAAGAAGCTAGCGTAGCTTAACTAACTACTCAAAAAGCTGCTTTATTAAATCAATAAAGCAGCTGCTTTTACGATGAGGAACCCTAATGTCGATGACTGTTACCGCCGCTGATGCTCAGGATAAACTCCCCGATCTTCTCAATCAAGTGGTGCATTACAAAGAACATATTGTGCTTACGCGTCGTGGCAAAGATATTGCCGCAATTATTTCTATCGAGGATTTGCAGTTATTATTGCAATTAAAAAATAAAACCGACCTTGAAGAAGCAATGGATGCTTTAAAAGAAGCTCGCGAACAAGGCAGTATGCCAATTGAAAATGTGAAAGAAGAATTAGGAACCTAAAAGTGACCAAACCATATCATGTTAAAATTGCCCCCGCCGCATATCGGCAATTAAAGAATTTTTCGCCTAAACAACAAAAGCTG
>CAZXFO010000209.1:0-2873 GCA_964639745.1 uncultured Coxiellaceae bacterium
CAAAGCTAACTTGGATGATAGAATAAACAACATTAAATGAGATTAAGCTATATTTGTCAAGAAATGGTAAATTAAATATTTTTAACGCTTGTATAAACAAACTCTTAGATTATACCTTTTGCAATAAATATTAATTATCCAAGCCATGTTTAGCTTTCATTTCTTTCCAGAAATTTTCTATAGATTTTTGAGTCTTCTGATAAGCTTGCTCCATTTGTTTTTTATCTGAAGCATTTGCCTTGGCAATTTCTTGAAATTTCACAATTGCAGCTTCTAACTCTGGTAATTTAACAAAATGCAATGCACCACGAACTCTATGTAACTCAGAACGTAATGATTCATAGTCTTGATTTTTATAACTTGCCCCCAAGCGTTCTTTTGTGAGCTTAAGGTCCTTAGCCATTGAGTCAAGCAACTCTTCGAGTAACGCTTGATCTTTGTTCCAGCGAGAAAGTGATTCTTCCCAATTAATGATTTTTTCGCTTTTATCTTTTTTGTTTACGACATTCTTATCTTTAGTGCGTTTGCTATGCACATACTGTTCTAATACCGATTTTAATTCTAAGGGTGTAGCCGGTTTGTTAAGCACAGCTTGCATTCCAGCATCAAGTGCTTCTTGTCGTTTCTCTACATCACAGGCATGACCTGTTAAAGCCACAATAGGTACTTTTGATGCCATTTTATTATCCAGAGCACGAATTTTCCTAGCAGCTTCAATTCCTGAAAAATCAGGTAATCCAATATCCATTAGTATTAAATCGTATTTACCTGCTTTAGCCATAGCAACTGCCTCAGTCCCATTTGATGCAACATCAATTTGACAATCAAATTGTTTCATATTGGCCTTTGCTGCCATCACCACTATGGGGCTATCTTCAACAAGCAAGATTGATATAGAACCTGAAGTAGAAGACTTTTTGGCTGGCTCTAAAATAATGGCGGCTGTAGTAGTACTTACACTGGTAGTAGGCGCACGATATGAAGGCCTAATTCGATCGGAATGGTCTGAAACCTGAAATGGAATTTTTAGTGTAAAACGACTACCCTTACCCATCTCGCTTTCTACTTTTATTTTTTCTCCATTCATAGCTGCAACATACTGTTGCACAGTATAAAGTCCTAAACCTGCTCCTTTATATAAACCCTGATAGGTAGAGGTTAAACGAGCAAAATGCTCAAAGATATATTTAAACTTATCTTTAGGTATGCCAATACCTGTATCTTCAACTATAATTTCAAGATTAATATTGTCTCCAGGCTGATAATTTGTACTTACATTTTCAGAAAGTCTGACAATAACCTTAACCCAGCCCTTTTCAGTAAATTTTAAACCATTACTTATAAGGTTTAAGAGGCAACGATCAAGATAGCTGCGAAAACCATGCAAAAACGTAGGAAGTTTTTCATCAATCTCTTGGAGCAATTTTAATTTTTTATGCTTTGCTACAGGCAATAAAAGCTCGATATTATGCTCAACTAATTCTCTAATATTGAATGACTCTATCCCTTCAGAAGGCTTACCTGATTCTAGACGCACCATTTCAAGTATTTCGTTACTAAGACTTAATAGCTCGTCGGTTGCGCCCATCAATAAATGACTATCTTGGTTAACCGTTTGAACGATCTTTTCAGCTACTTTTAAGCATTTTTGATTATTTTCTGGTGTTTTCTCAACAGCTAAGTCTGTTAAGCAAGCTTTAGCTTCATTTACTGCATTTAACATATCTTGCGTCATCCCCAAAATGCCCGTTAAAGGGGTACGTAAGCTATGACTCATATTTGCAATAAATTCAGATTTAGCGCGACTTGCTGATTCTGCTTGCTCTTTTGCTAGTATAAGGTCAGATTCAATTTTTTTGAGATGGGTAATATCGACGGTGTTACCTACTATCCCTATAATTTTACCTTCATTATCTTTTAGTGGCTTTTTGACAGAGAGTTGTATGATTCTTTCGCCTGAAGGCAGAATGTGAACCTCTTCTTTTGATTGAATTTTATCTTTTTCAATGACCTCAATGTCATTTTTTCTAAATGCTTCAGCTGTTTCATTGTCAAATAAATCGAAATCTGTTTTGCCTACTATATCTTCAATACTAAGATTGAACCCCATTCTTCTGAGGCTTTCTATACCGTTTGCATTCATACCAAGATAAACACCCTCGGTATTTTTCCAATAAATATCCCCCGGCAAATCATCGATAATTGTTTTTAATTGATAGATTTCATCCTGATGAGGCATTAATTGACAAGGACTCACTTTATCAGACTTACGTCCCATATTTTCTCCTGAACATCATTTAGGTATAACTTACCTGCCCAAATAATAAATTGCACAAACTTAGGCTTTATATTATAGTCGTTTGAATAAAAAATAGTTAAAAAATTATTAAATTTATTGTTAAAAAGTTATTTATAAGCCTTTAATAACAAATAAAAATTGCCAAAGTGCTTTGATTTTATGATAATTGGCTCCACCTTACACGGCCATATGCGCAGATGAAAGGAACACAAAACAAGCATAGGATAATACATGTTTTTTAGATCCTCAAATAAATTACTGAATCAAAGGCTAAATCTTGTTAGCAGATCGACTTCAGCCATTTCGCAGCTTAATACTTACTCCCCAACCATTTCGCAGCTTAATACTACCCCCCAAAGTTTTTTTAAATCTAACAGGTCTTTCAAAACATTAAGTCCCCTGTACAAACTTCCGGTTTTAGATAGTCTAGTTAATAGAGCCCGGAGCGCACAAACAAAACCTCCCCTCGATAATACTTTAATTGTATATATCCACCACGCCTTACAAACATCAGTTAACGTCATTCAAAGTTTAATTCAACTCGGCGCGCAGCCTTCTGACATTTTTATTTTAG
>CAZXFO010000210.1:0-2628 GCA_964639745.1 uncultured Coxiellaceae bacterium
TGAAGTAATACTTGCAGACTATAACACCAAGCATAAACATGAAATTGTTGAAGCCTTGAAACGCATGTCAAACGCCTACGGCCCTAACGATTTCCAAGTCGAACACAACGGATTAAACTATCTCTTGGGCATGCTAAACGAGCTACTACAGCATGGCTCTGAAACAATTCAAATCCGTTAACCTAATTCTGCCGTACTAATTTTGCATCCATTTTTTTCTACCGTCTGAAAAGATACCAGAGATATACTCGACATCTATCTCGCTAAGACGCTGACTCTCGCCGCGCAATATATTATTCATCATGTCGTGTGTATCAATAACTGCTTCTCTAGAATCCCGATCAAAAAACCAAGTTACACTTCCAAAATGGCTACTCGCCTTATTTAACAGCTCTTTGGTGTCCGCGAACAGTTCCTGGAATTCCTTATCGTTGGAGGCTGTAAGCCCAGCCGTATCAACTCCTGATTTGTGTGCAAAATACTTATTACGAAAGTCACTTAAATGCTTTATGGCATTTTTGTTGTTTTTTAGTAACGTTTTGTAGTCACCCTTGAGGTCTGGAGCGCCAGCCAGCTGACTCAGGTAGGTTATTGCTTTTTGTAACGATTCCTCGTCATTGGCTACTATAAATTGATGAAGCTCTACCGTGAGTGCTGAGCGCAAAGCGTTTTGAGCTGGTATGAAAAATCCCTTGTGTGAGTCAATAACCTTTAGATAAGCCTTGGCAGATTCTTCATTTACTGCTCTATTGTAATGCAACCCGAGTTCAGAATAGATAAGATAATAATTCTCGATATTAAATAGCTGCCGGCCAAGCTCATTCAGAAGCTTTTTAACGTCGTCAGGGCTTTTCGGCTTGCTCATACTTTTATTTTCCCAGAAATTAGGCGCGGCAGGAGCGAATCTCTAAGTTTAGTTAGTGACTGTGTTTCGTGCTGGTTGGTCCTTATTCTTTCAAACAACGACCGCACAGAATGCTCAAAGTCTCTCAAATTTGAGTCGTCGGGTTCTTGCACTTCAATATTACGAAATGATGACTTGCTAATCTCCATGAAGGTAGAGCCATTGGCGGCGCCTTTTACTTTTTTCATATTCTGTTGAAGCCAGAAATACGTGTAATAGTTTGGCAACTTGCCGTCGGGTAGAAAAGCAATGTATCCTTGGTTGATAGCAAGAGGTAAGTCGGCAATCGCGGTGTAGCCTATAGGAGCCCTGGACGATAAAAGAAGAGTGCCTTTGGGCAATAAACCAGAGCTTATCTTCGCAAGACCTTGTTCAGTTATCTTCTTGTCGGTATCAAGAAGGAATACTTCATCTTTGCCGGTTAGATCTCGCGGGCTGGTCCAAGCAACATCGCCATTCCAAAATTCAGGATTCTTGGTTGATGGTGTACCGCCGCCTTTTATATTCACCAACTCACCAATTTTAACTTTAGGCCAAGTTTTGGCTTCGGGATTGTCTATAAAATAATGCTTAAAAAGAGCTTGGCCGATTTTTTCTAAAGTCTCATTCATCCGCCTATTCAGCTCAATTTTTCTTTCGATTTCATCTAAAACAACGGCGGTGAAGTCCTGCTGGTCTTTTGATGGAAGCATTATTGGTGCTGTTGTTAACAGCTTTGTGTTGATTGAAGGCATCGTTGCGCCCACGGCAATCGATTTAATGTATTCAGTAAATTTAGGGCTCCTTAATAAGAACGATAAAAATCTAGGATTTACCTTCTCTTTGTCTGGACTTACTCGTAAACAACGTCCCGAAAATAACCATCCATGCTCTTCTTTGTGTACGTAAGAGGCACGATCAACAGATCCCACACGACTAAAAACTGTATCGCCTTCTTCCAGCCAGTATCTATTGAGGCGTTCTTTATCAGCATTAGATATTCTTGGCAGATTTTGCCTAGATATTCTGTCTTGACCTAGGTGCTCAACAGTAATAATTGGTGTGCCGTCTTTTACATAATCCTTTTGGTGCAGCTGGCTACCAAAAGGCCCGGTTTGAATAGTTGCAACATCACCAAGCAAAACCGTCTTCATTTTTTCTTCTTTCGTTTCTTTTTCTTTGTTGAAGGATTGGTAAACGTACGAGCATTGAGCAGTAAACCAATCTCTCGAGGTTTAATCGTTGTATCGTAATCATTGATAAGTGGCCTCATCAGGCGTATCGCTCCACTTCGTAGCCTACGATTTGATAGGCCAATATCTTTCCTCATTGCCCTGAACACATTAGTCATAAGAACCATCGTGTGAAAATCGTCGCTGTTACCTTTGTATGCATTTTGTAACATGTCGGAATATGCGTTTATTACCTTCGGGGACGAATAGAGGACTGCTTTCCGATGAAAGTCTTTCATTTTTTTAACTATTTCTTTTTGCTGTTCGGGTGTAACCTCGGTGTCTTGCTCTTGCAGATCGCTAAGGAATTTCAAGATAAAGTCTACATACTCTTGGTACATTTCGCGCTTAATTTGTGCATTATCTGAACTGAACTGAGCTTTTTTATCGAGAAAATACTTAATAAGATAACCGATTGCGCCGCTAGATATAATCCCTATGAGAGTAAGCCAATTTTCGGTTGTCATTTATCCTCCAGAAAAAGGCTTAAAAATTGCAAGAAAAAACTTATTC
>CAZXFO010000211.1:0-4825 GCA_964639745.1 uncultured Coxiellaceae bacterium
ACGTGCACGTTTTTTTGCTTGAGCTGTATTTGCCAAGGGATTTCTCCGATTTATCTAGTTAAACAATATAAGGGCTGAATAATGCCTCAAATGCCTATTTATTGTCAATTATTCCTTTCAGTAGACCCCCTCGCAATCTGGGGCCGTAATGTTTAGAATATCCTGCACAATATTTAGGGAGAGAGCGGCTATGTCTTTATTTAGATGGATAAATTTGTTGTGGTTGAGCGTTCTAAGCTCTCTAGCTTTGGCTAATGAGGTCTTTCCTCCGCTTAAATTGGGTGTTCCTGGCAAGAAGAAAGGCGAAATTATTGCCCCTGTGATCGATGAGCAAATTGCCGCCTGGTGTGATTTCAATAAACAAATAGTTGTTACCAAGAAAAATGTCTTATGCGCTTATGTGGGCGATGGCGCGGGTCAAGCAGAGCATCTTAAAACTGCTTCGGCTAATGGGCAGGTCGTCGCTTCTCAAAAGAAAGGACCTGCAGCTCCTAAAGACTTAGGTCCTAATCTCTACGAGATGAAAGAATACAGTAACGTTGAAATTAGCTAAGACCACTTTTTTCTATAAAGAACTGCACTACTTTAAAAGCATCAGGCTGCACAGTAAATTCGCCCTGGAACGGTCTATCCAGGGTGATTAATAGGAATAACATCGAAGCTGCCATGATCGCAAAAGCACTAATAGCAAATAAATGCAGATAGAAATTCACCCGGAAGGCATAATTAATCCCAACGATTAAGATGGTTCCAATTAGGATCACTTGCCAAATATCAGGGCTAAGTTGCGAAAAGCTCATCTCTATACGCTGGCGTCTCGCATCGTTCAACGATTTAAGTTCAGTTAAGATATCCTGCATAACCACAGCATCGGATTGAGTAACAATTTTATAATTTTTGAGATGCGACGATATGTCATCGATAATTATGTCACCGGTATGATCAATGTCTTTACCCTTTTTCATTAAAGGCCATTCAACGTTAATAATGTTATCAACGTATTTTTTAAGCTGTACATGGACATATTTATGGGCAGGTTCATTTAGCCATTTGCTTTCACGGTAAATGTTTGCAGTAGCATTTGCTTCGTGTCTTACAGCGTCAGAGGCATGATCATTATTATCAATTAGGTAAAGAGCCAAAAAGCCTACCAAAACGCCATAAATGATGCCAATCAGCGAACTGATGCTACCAATGGTGGCATTATCTTTGTAGCGAAGCTTATAAAGCAGGAAGTAGCGATTGATTATAACGAAGATCACCGAACAGATAATGCTTATGCCAATGAGAATGAGAAAGGTGTTAAAACTGGATAACTGGTAGAGGTAATCTAGCATGGGATCTCCTTATCGCCTTTTTATATTTTTAACAGATCCTAGGCAAGACTGCCATACCCCTCGCAATGCAATAAAGACTCGCGTAAAATTAGAAACAATTTGCTAGGGATGCCTCAATAATATGAAAACATTAAGCCAAGTTATTTTGCTGTTGGTTGCTTTATCATTTACAAGCGCTTATGCCGTGAGCGCTAGCTTTAAAAAACGTGATGATGTTATCACTGCTCAAGTACAAGATGTTATTTCTAAGAGCGATTTAGTAAAAAATGCGGCAGTTACTGTTACAACCGAGAACAGTATTGTGAAAATTACAGGCAAAGTAAAAGATAGCAACCAAGCTCAAACCCTGGTTACCTTGGCAAATTCAATTGCAGGAGTAGAAGGGGTCGATATTAATGATTTAACTTATGGCGGAGAGAAGCTTACTAGTGATGATTCTATTACAGGACAGCTGACGGGCATTTTTATGCGTGAAGGCTTGATGGGGGTGAATAGTAATAAAGGAACTAGTATCCAAATCGCTACCAAAAACGGAGTTGTGACTTTAGAAGGTACCGTTGTTAGCGATGATGAAGCAACCCGTGCAGCTAAATTGGCGCAAGAAGTATCGGGCGTAACCAATGTTGTATCGAATTTAAAAGTAGTAACGCCCCAATAGGAGAGTGGCATGAATAAAACCTGGTTATCATGGCTTATTGTATTGTTGCTATCTTCTCAAGCATTAAGTGTAGAATCTAAATCTAACCCAAAGGCTGAAAAAGCTCCGGCTAAGCCTATAACTGTGTATAAAGGAGAGCAAGAAGAGGCATTTATAGCACCTGAAGCCAAATATAGCGGGCAGGTATTTACTAGCGATCTTTACCACGGTGATATGGAAAATCCAGATTATTCTCCCGCAACGGATCGTAGTTTACATGACGGTTTTTATTTGGGTGCTGCAGCGGGCTATGATTCATACAAAATTCGTAACAGTATTGATATCACATCCGGTGGTTCTACATTATTTCAACAAAATCCTGATTTAAATGCTGTCGGCGGTTCTTATACTTTGCTAGGCGGTGTAGGGAAATATTTTGATGAGCCATTATATATGGGCATCGAATTATTTTATAACTATACCCGCGCTAATAGTACCAATAATGTCGGTGATGGCGGTATTGATTATTATGTTAAGTCTGTCGTGCTTACTACATATGGGGCAAGCTTGTTGCCAGGCATTAAGTTAAGCGATAGCACGTTGTTCTATTTAAGGGGTGGTTACAGTCGTCTGGATATGAAAACTTTTGAAACCTCAACAGCATTAAATATTAACAATGCACAAAGCAATGGCGTAAATGGCATACATTTTGGTCTAGGATTAGAGACTGTTATTTATCGCAGCATCAGTTTGCGTGGCGAATATACTCATACTAATAACAAGAATTTCCAAACCAAAACAGGCACTATAGTCAATCCCACGAATAATCAGGTGATGTTAGCTTTGTTGTTCCATTTTGTTTGATTGTCATCCTGACCCCTGCGCATGCAGGGGGAAGGATCTGCTCGCCCACGGTAGAGTCTTAAGAACCAATACCGGTACAATAAATTAAGTAAAGTATTATCAACCGCTTACCTGGCCTGAATTTATAGCGTATTTATGCTATCATTGTTAGCCATTCTGTGAGGTGCCTATGCGTTTATTCTGGTTAGTGTTGACCTTGCTGACATTTGCAGGACCAGTATGGTTAATCTATCGAGGCGAAGTGAATCTGCAGCTTGATTGGCGCACCGCTAATCGAGCTACTGCTAATATAGCTCCACATCCTAAGGATCACCCGGAAGCCATCATACAAGTTTATTCAGCTTCAGCATTTAATTGGCGAAAAATTTTTGGCGTGCATACATGGATTGCAGTTAAACCAAAAAATGCAACGCAGTATAAAGTGTTACAAGTTATCGGCTGGCGTTTATTAATGGGTAAACCGGCGCTTAGCACAGAAGCAGATATTCCCGACCGTTATTGGTTTGCGGAAAAGCCTAAAGTGATTTTAGATGTTAGAGGTAAAAAAGCGGAAGAACTGATCCCTAAAATTGTAAAAGCAGCAGCAGATTATCCATATCCAAATAACTATGATGTATGGCCAGGTCCAAATAGTAATTCTTTCACAGCATACATCGCACGCCAAGTGCCAGAGCTTGAGCTCAGCTTGCCAAGCAATGCGGTGGGTAAGGACTATTTATCTTCCACTAAATTTTTTGCCCGAGCACCTAGCGGTACTGGCTTTCAACTTTCATTATTTGGGCTGGCTGGGATTTTAATAGCGAAAGATGAAGGTCTAGAAATAAATTTGCTAGGGCTAGTGTATGGCATAAGCCCAACATATATGACACTTAAATTACCTGGGTTTGGGGATATAGGGTTAGTGGGGGTTAAAAAGTGATACAGCGGATCTAGGAGTCATGCTGACCTGGTGTAAGCTCAGGTCAGCATGATAACTGTATACTGCTTAGGGTTTAAATGTTTTTAATGTTGCTTGAGCGCCATCTAGGGCTTTTTTACTATCGGGAGCCCAAAATGCAAAACTTCCATATTGGCTATAACCATATAAACTTCTAGCTAAAGCGGGTATCACCATTAAGATCGATACGACATTATATAAAAATCGTTTCCATTCAGCAGTTCGATGCTTGGATAAAAGATTTTGGTCAACCCCTTTCAACTCATCAGCAAATTTAACAACGGCTTGGTATTTAGTTTGCCCACAAAGATCGAGACATTCATTCAGACGCTGAAAGATTTTCTGCTTATCCGCATCCAGGTTACTTTTTCTTAAGTAATGCGCTGTGATATTTAGTAGGTTAGCATAAACTGGTGCGACGTTACTTCTCTTTTCAGCAAATTCTTCTGCTTCGCTAAATCGAAAAGATGCTTCTTCATTGCCTGGTTTGCATTTTAAAGATAATTGGCCGTATTCATTCTTAATGCTAAGGCCATGGCTAGAAAAAAATTTTTCAGTCCTGGGAGATATTTCTTCGTCTGCAGATAAATTAATCCCGTAAAGATGTAATCTCCTTCCTGTAAGCGCAAAACCTTTTCTAGCTCTGAACATAACGTTTCTCCTAAATGTAGTTAATATAAACTGTCTCGAATTTATAGCTAAAGACCAAGGTCAGAATAATGGCCATACTGCCTGAGCTGCTGCCCTAGATGATTAATGCTATGTGAATGGACCGTCAGTGCAGGCACAGAGAATAACCCCGTTCCTGGAGCAACTGCAGCAATGAGAGTTGAAGCTGCATAAGTGACTTGTTGCTTAGCTGTCATCGGTAAGTCAATTTTGGTACCGTAATCATAAGTATGCATATTGACTTCAGCAAGGCTATTGACGACATTGGGTGGAGCTTGAAAGCTAATCACATGAGATAAATCCAATCCTTGATTTTTAGGGATGCCTGGATTGTCGAATGTTATGGCTGGTAGCTGATACTTTGCAGAAGCAACCGATGCT
>CAZXFO010000212.1:0-3849 GCA_964639745.1 uncultured Coxiellaceae bacterium
CTTGTTGGTACATAGGTTTTGATTTCTCCCATTGTGCGCTTATGTTTTGTAATTGTTGCTCTAAGTGTTTTAGTTCCGCTATTTCAACCACCAGATTGCTATTTAGTAATAAGTGGATAGGCGTCATTATTGCTATGCTCAAAGCTATAGCAGAAAGTAAAACGGCAATACGATCTTTTTTAAGTTTTTTCTCTGCTTGTTCACGCCAAGGCAATAAATTGAGCTCTATCATTCATAACCTCAGAGCCAACCCACAACATAACGCAAAGCTTGCAAGTGGCAATTTAGTCAAAATTGTAGCCATATCTTTTGCCACCACGATATTTTTAAATGGATTTAAAATTGCAGTAGAAATATTTAACGTACGGTGCACCTCTTGCAGCCAAGCCTCGCTTACTAAATCACCGCTAATTAATACCAAATTTATTTTTCTCGTGAATGTAGAAGTATAATGTTGCCAAAAAGACTTTAGTGTTTGCCCGCATCCATCAGAAGAATCAAGTAAGCATGATTGCTGAAAAATAATTTTACCAGCATGAGTTACAATAAAGCTGAAAACCAAGCTACTACAATCCAAAAGAATTACAGGCTCGTCGTGGCTTAACTGAGCAGCTCGAGCTAAAGCATAGGTATTAATATCGACTATTTTCGGGATTAGGCCAGCAACTTTTAGTAAATTTAATTTTGAATGAAAAGTACTATTCCGTACAGCTACTGCATGTATATGATTAGCATTATTTACATTAGTAGTAATGAAGTAATCATAACACCATTCATTTTCTGGCACCTGAGCAAAATAGCTTAAAAATCGGTTTTTGATTTCATATTTTAATTCTTTTAATGACAAATGATCTGGAAGCTGCAATTGTTTTGCAACGACCTCTTGATAGGGAACAGCAATAATTGCTCCGTATTTTTTTAAGGAAAAATCATCAACTATTATTTTTAAACACTCTTCTATCAGTAGCTGATTAGACACTTTACGATGAATTATTTTCTCTAAATGATACTGGCCTGCGCTTTTTTGCAGCTGCACCAGCTTAATTCCATCAACAGCAATATCAATACCAATTAACGGTTGTTTTCTAAGAAAACGGGAAGGATTCAAATAACGAAGCATACTAACACCTAGCTAATTAAAAATGAGAAAGGACGCTGCAAGCGAGGACCGCAAGAAGATACAGATTAGGGAGGAAATAATTAGGAGGAGATTTTTTATATCATAGCTTCTTTAAAAATCCAAGCAGCTATATCTGCTTATTTTACATACAGCGCATCGCAGCGCGTGAAGCAGCATGAGAAATTTGGTTAGTTTTGTATATTTTTTGAATAAGTTACGTCATTTTTCAAAGTAATTATTGCGCCTCTATACCCCTAATACTATACTTGTACGCTGGTTTGTTGCCTTAGGTTTACCTCATTTTCCATGCATAAAATACATTTAGCAAAAAACTTCGTTGCTTTAATTTTCATCACTATTGGAATAATTGCAGTAGCATTATTTTACTATATCCAATTTGAGCTTCCTGATACTGAAGCCTTAAAGAATGTCCAGCTACAAGTACCCTTACAAATTTACACCAATGATGGCAAATTAGTTGCCACATTCGGTGAAAAACGCCGCGTCCCGGTGCCTTATGATCAAATTCCCAAAACATTGATTAACGCGGTACTAGCAACTGAAGACCAACGTTACTTTCAACATCCTGGAGTCGATTTTCCTGGACTCATACGTGCGGCAATCCAGTTAGTTATTACCGGTCGTAAAGAGCAAGGTGGCAGCACAATCACCATGCAGGTTGCTCGTAGCTTTTATTTATCTCGCCACAAAACTTTTGGCCGTAAGCTGCGCGAAATACTGCTTGCCCTTAAAATTGAAAATACGCTTTCAAAAGAAAAAATCCTTGAACTCTATCTTAATAAAATATTTCTCGGAGCTAGAGCTTATGGAGTAGCTGCTGCTGCTGAAGTTTATTATGGTAAGCCTTTAAACGAATTAACAGTCGATCAATATGCCATGATTGCCGGTATTCCTAAAGCTCCTTCAGTATTAAACCCCTTGGCCAATGCTCAAGCTGCTCTTAAAAGACGTAATCATGTGCTCACCCGCATGTTCGAATCAAATTACATTGATGAGAAGACCTATAGAACAGCCTTAAACATGCCGTTAGGAGCTAGCTATCACGACTTACAGGTTCAAGTGAAAGCACCTTACGTAGCTGAGCTTGCTCGCGAGCAGGCTGAAAAAATGTATGGCGACGATATTTACACTGATGGCTATAAAATCTATACCACCATTGATAGCCACCTACAAAGCGCTGCCAATGATGCCGTGTATGCTAGTTTATTAGCCTATGATCAGCGCCATGGATATCGGGGTCCTGAAAAAAACCTTGGCGTACCCAATATTAAACATTTAGACCATTGGGAAGATGAACTGCGGCAAATCCCTGCTATTAATGGCTTAGAACCCGCGGTGGTAATAGATACCAGCCCCCGTTCATTGGCGGTACTGCGTGCCAATGGTGCTTTGACTACCATTAGCTGGGAAGACATGGTTTGGGCGCGACGAGCTTTAGCACAACCTCAAGAAATTGATGAAGAACATTCGATATTCTTAGGATCAGCACCGACATCTACCCAGCAAATTGCTCGTGCAGGGGATGTTATTCGCATTATGCAAACATCGAAGGGCACGTGGCGCTTAGCTCAAGTACCAAAAGCAGAAGCCAGCCTTGTTGCTTTAAACCCTCAAACTGGAGCTATTGTAGCTTTAGTAGGGGGATTTGATTACCAGCATAGTAAATTTAATCGGGTTGTCAGTGCAGAGCGTCAGCCAGGCTCTAGCTTTAAGCCATTTATCTATTCTGCAGCATTAGACCAAGGCTACACCCTTGCAAGCGTGATCAACGACGCTCCTTTAGTCATTGAAAACCCTGATGACGGTACTTTATGGCGCCCACAAAACGTCAATCATCGCTTCTATGGGCCTACTCGTTTACATACCGCTATTGTTCACTCTCGCAATCTCGTTTCAATTCGCTTATTGGATCAAATTGGAATTCCCAATGCGATCAAATATGCTCAAAAATTTGGTTTCTCAAAAGAACAGTTACCCTACGGTCTATCTTTAGCTTTAGGGACAGCGGCTGTAACCCCATTGCAGCTTGCTGCGGGTTACTCTGTGTTTGCCAACGGTGGTTTTCGTACGGTCCCTTACATCATTAATCGAATACAAGATTCTCGTAAAGAAACCATTTATACAGCTAAGCCCTTAATTGCTTGCTCAACATGCTCTGCAAATGCAGAAAAAGCAGCAACAGAGGATAAAGATGCCGCTAAACCAGCAAGCATCGCTAATAATGCCCCGCGTGTGATTAGCGCAGAAAACGCTTTCTTAATTACTTCTGTACTTCGAGATGTTATTCAACACGGTACTGCCGTACAAGCGCGTCACTTACGTCGCTCAGACTTAGCCGGTAAAACTGGAACGACCAACAACCAAGTGGATGCCTGGTTTGCGGGCTACAATCGTGACATCGTTGCTGTTGCATGGCTAGGCTTCGATCAACCACAATCACTTCATGAATATGGGAATCAAGCCGCTCTGCCACTATGGATGAACTTTATGCAGGAAGCTTTGAAAGATCACCCAGAGCGTCCTCTAGAACAACCGCCTGGCATCGTCAGTATTCGCATTAACCCTACAACAGGAATGCGCGCCTCTGCTAACGACCCATCAGCCATTTTCGAATATTTTATGACTCCCTATGTACCCACTGCGCAAGCATCTTCTTCCACTACTGAGGAAGAAGATGGTGGTGATAACAAACAAACAGAAGAAGAATC
>CAZXFO010000213.1:0-5881 GCA_964639745.1 uncultured Coxiellaceae bacterium
GATTAGACTTTAATTGTTTTCAACCTAACGCACATCATATAAGATATGGCGAATGGCAGGGAAACTTAAATGAAAGTAAATCGAATTGCATTAGGCTTTTTATTTACGGTAGCACTCAGTGCTTGTGTGCCTGCTCCTAAAACTTACCAAATCACAGAAAATGATGCTTCTTTAGCAGAAGCCTCGTATTCAGTGAGCCGCTCATTAGTCGATCTCGCTGAAACAGCGCAAGCCGCCCACCCTATCCCTAAATTAGCACCACCGCCAGCGCCAGCCACTTACGGCATGGGGATGGCAACATCGGTGGACTGGTCAGGACCTGTGGAACCGCTGTTAAAGCAAATGGCTCAAAGTTCTGATTACCGTTTACGTGTTCTAGGATCGGCTCCAGCCATCCCTATCATTGTGACGGTCTACGCTAAAAATGAAATGCTAGGTGATGTTTTAAGAAATGTCGGCTATCAATGTGGCAGAAGGGCTTCAGTAGTGGTTTTCCCCGAAAGCCGCGTTATTGAGTTGCGTTATGCAAAGAATTAAAACTGCGTTAATGAGCTTAGCCATTTGTGTAGCATTAACGAGCTGCGCCACTTCCCAGACTGAATCCGTTAACACCATGGACGTTAACCAGCTCGCCTCCGTTTCTCAAGAGAACTTCAAAAATCCTAGCTCCGTTGATATTGGCAAATTGCGCAATAAAATGCTGCACGACACTGCCATGGGTTTAGGTGCACAAGGCGGACTGGCCTGGGCATCTGAAAAAATTAACTTACAGCTTGAAAAAGATAAAACCCATTTAAACTCCATATTTAATTTTAATGCCATGATGTTAAGCCACGGTGTATTACCACCCGTGCTAGCTGAAAGCAGCAATAGCTTGAATTTGGCTGATTCCACAACTATTCGTATAGCTGATAAAACATATCGCATTATCGAGCAAGCAAGGTTTGCGACAACAGCTCCGACTTGGCGCGATTACTTATGGCTTTCTTACAGCAAACCTGAATTACCTGATAAAACTTTACTGCCTCGCAATATTGAAGAACAGAAAATTTGGCAAGAAGCCGTGCATCTCGGCTGGGAAAAAGGCATTCAACAAGCCTATAGCATCTTCCAGCAAAATCTTGCGCGCTTAAAGCGCAACTATCAAGGCATGATTCTTTACCGTAAACTATTACAGCAGCATATTATCAATGCCCCGTTTGTTGCACGCACTGAGCTTGGCATTACAGGCAATGGAGACGACATGCGCATCAATGATCAAGTACTGCGTATTGTTGAAATGCCGCAGCTCCAAACGGAATCTAAACGTTGGAAAGCAATTGTGGTGAAACAATGACAGCTGAATTCTTCTACCCTAAAGAGCCCTCCAGGCTAACCATTGATAGTACCAGTGACATTCTCATTCACTGTGTCAATTTAGGTGCCTCAGATATCACCTTGCAAACGGATGAACCTATCTATGCTGAAATTTACGGCCGCTTGCGCCGCATTACTCACCGCCGATTATCGAATACGGAAATCAGCGACATTATCAACGGCATTTACGGGCCTAACGGCACCACACAGCTAATGTCCGGTAAAGATGTGGATACCCATCACGAAATTCGCCCTTCTCGTGGCGAACGCTACCGTTTTCGTATTAATGCGACTGCTTGTATGGTTGAAGGCCATGATGCCATTCAAATCACTGCTCGTACCATTCCCACTGATCCGCCAACTTTAGCAAGCATGAATTTACCGCAAGTGGTTTTAGATGCTATTACTCCAGAACAAGGCGTGGTGTACATCACAGGTGCTACCGGTTCTGGTAATAGTACCTTATTGTCTTCTATTATTCGCTCGATTGCTGAAGACCCTGAAAGCCATCGCAAAGTGTTAACTTATGAGGCTCCTATCGAATTTGTATACGACAGCATCGAGAAGCCTTCCTGTATTGTCAGCCAATCTGAAATACCGAGACATCTACCCAGCTTTGCCGCAGGGGTTAGAAATGCACTACGTCGCAAACCACGTTTAATTCTAGTCGGTGAAGCGCGTGACCCTGAAACGATTGGCGCTGTGATGGAAGCTGCCATGACAGGTCACCCGGTTTACACTACGTTACACAGTAATAGCGTCGCCGAAACTATGCGCCGCTTGGTAACTACCTTCCCTTCTGAGGAAAGACAAGGACGTACCGTTGATATCATTGAAACCATACGTTTAGTCGTTTCACAACGTTTAGTGCCTACCGTCGATGGCAAACGCGTTGCACTGCGTGAATATTTAGTATTTGATGAGCAAGTTCGCGATATATTGCTCGATTCTGATTTTATGAATATCACATCCGTGGTACGTAAAGCTGTTAAAGAGCGAGGACGTCACATTGTTGTGGATGCACAAGAAAAATATGATGCTGGCCTTATTACTGAACGCCAATTCCGCTTGATAGCCGAACAAGCGAAAAGAGAAGAGGAAGATGGATAAGATCTAAATCTTATTAGCAGTAGAGTTATTCTCTTCAATCACGACATCAATAGGATCGAGCTGATTCTTTACTTGTTCTAATTCACTAAAATCAGTTTCAATTTGGTCTATTAGTTTTTTTAATTCTTCACAAAACTGCTTCTCTTTCTCAAGCGCTTCAAGCTCGTCTTGCGTAGCCTTTTCTTCATTACTCTCGTTGTCTTCTGAAGAATTAATTGCAGCCTGGTACAGAACAACATCTTCTTTAAGGTACTGCAAGGTGACATGAAGAGAATTGGCATAAACCATTACAGGACAACGCTTTTTAATCTCATTGCGATAATGGCTTAGAAGTGCATAATTCTGTGTCACGTCGGATAAAAGGCTTAAACGTGTATCAATACTTTCCTCTGGCTTATATCGCTTTTCCCATAAGCTTTCGCTGATACGCTGATATCTGAGCTCTCCAGCTTTTTCTTTGTATTTTTCGATGGCAACAAGAAAATCTTTAATTTTCTTTAGTGCTGTATTTATCTCAGGAAAGAATCGTACCGAACTCATCACATAACCCTTTTAAATCTTATTAGCAGATTTATTCTCTTCAATCACAACGTCAATGGGGTCAATTCTTATATCTTTTACTTTTTCTAATTCATTGAAATCAGCTTCAATTTGTACGATTAATTTTTCTAAATTCTCACAAAGCTCTTCTTCTTTTTTTAATTCTTCCTCTTTTTTCAGCTTTTCTGCAGGTCCCAGTTTTTCAGATTCAAGCTCCATTTTTCGAGAGTCAAGCGCACTTTGATACAACACAATATCTTGCTCAAGGTATCGCAATGTATCATGCAAAGGCTGTGCATAAACACGTACAGGGTGCCTTTTTTTGATTTGCTCAAGGCAGAGACTAAGCTGTGTATGGTTATCTGATACATCTCTCAATAAATCTAAACGGGTATCTACACTGCTCTCAGGTGAAAATCTTTTCTCCCATAGGCCTTCACTAATTTTTTGATATTCATTTTGGTCTTTACTTTCCGCATGATTTTTATATTTCTCTATGGCAATAAGAAAATCATTAATTTTCCTAAGCGCTTCATTTATTTCAGGAAAGAATCGCACCGAACTCATTTCATACCCTTTTAAATCTTATTAGCTGTAGAGTTATTCTCTTCAATTACAACATCAATAGGATCAAGCTGATTCTTTACTTGTTCTAATTCACTGAAATCAGTTTCAATTTGATCTATTAGTTTTTTTAACTCTTCACAAAACTGCTTTTCTTTCTCAAGTGCTTCAAGCTCGTCTTGTGTAGGCTTTTCTTCATTACTCTCAATTTCTTCTGGAGAATTAATTGCGTCCTGGTACAAAGCAACATCTTCTTTCAGACAACCCAAGGTCTTATGCAAAACTTCAGCATAGATCATGACAGGGCACCGCTTCTCAATTTCATCGCGGTAATGACTAAGCAGCGCATATCTTCTTGTCACATCACTCAGAAGATCTAAACGGGTATTGATACTTTCCTCTGGTTTATATCGCTTTTTCCATAAGCTTTCGTTGACATGCTGATATTTGAGCTCACCCACTCTTGCTTGGTATTTTTCAATTGCCACGAGAAAATCTTTAATTTTCTTTAGTGCTTCATTTATTTCAGGAAAGAATCTCACCGAACTCATACCAAACCCTTATTTAATTTTACTTGCTACTGACTTTTCCTCTTCCTCAGCCAGCTCTTTTTCTATATTATCAATAAGCCTTGATAAATCTATGCAAAGTTTTTTTCTTCTCCGTCCGGCTTAGCTTCAGCTTCATATAATTCTATATCTTGCTTTAAATAGACTAGAACTTCGTGCAGCGATTCGCCATAGATACTAACTGGATAAGAATTTTTGATTTGTTCATTAAAGGTATTTATCTTTACATAATTATTTGTTACATCTGACAATAAATTTAATCGAGTATCAACACTCTCTTCTTTCTTATAACGCTTATCACAAAGCTTCTGATTGATATCTTGGTATTGAGATTCATCTACATGCTCCTTATATTTTTTCACAGCAGCATGAAAATCAAGAATCTGTTTCAGAGCATCATCAATTACAGAAAAAACCGCACCGAACTCATACCAAACCCTTTTAAATCTTATTAGCTGATTTATTCTCTTCAATTACAACATCAATAGGATCAAGCTGATTCTTTACTTGCTCTAATTCACTAAAATCAGTTTCAATTTGTTCTATTAGTTTTTTTAATTCCTCACAAAACTGTTTCTCTTTTTCGAGCGCTTCAAGCTCGTCTTGTGTAGGCTTTTCTTCACTACGTTCATCTTCTTCTGGAGAATTAATTGCATCTTGGTATAAAGCAACATCTTCTTTAAGATATCGCAGGATATCGTGTAAAAGTTCAGAATAAACCATGACAGGACAGTGCTTCATGATTTCATCGCGGTAATGACTAAGCAGCGCGTAATTACTTGTGACATCACCTAAAAGATCTAAACGCGTATTGATACTTTCCTCTGGCTTATATCGCTTTTCCCATAAGTTTTCGCTGATGCGCTGATACCTGAGCTCTCCAGCTTTTTCTTTGTATTTTTCGATGGCAACAAGAAAATCTTTAATTTTCTTAAGTGCCTCATTTATCTCGGGAAAGAATCTCACTGAACTCATGCGGTGACCTTTCACTACATTTTATTAGTCGTTGTTTTATCTTCATCTTCACCTACACCTAGATCTTTATCAATTTTATCAACAAGCTCTTCTAAATCTTTACAAATTTTATTTTCTGTCTCACCAGGTTTAGCAAAGCTTTTATATAATTCAATATCTTCCTTGAGAAGCTGTAAAATATTATGTAATGACTTGGAATAAATATTGATTACAGCAGTATTTTTCTCAGCCATAATCTGACTGCTAAAAAGCCCTATTTTTGTTTCTTGATTTGACACATCAGATAACAAATCCAGTCGGGTGTCTACACTACTCTCAGGTGAAAATCTTTTACACCAAAGAACCTCGCTGATTTTTTGATATTCATTCTCACTTTTATTTTCACTTTCTTCGCGCTCTTTATACTTCTCAATAGCGCGAAGTAAGTCTTTAATTTTCTTTAGTGCTTCATTTATCTCAGGAAAGAATCGCACCGAACTCATAGTATAACCTCCATCAGTGGTAAAACTATACTCTAACTCGTTTATTTATTAAAGCGTGGCGCAGATGACTCATCCACGTTTTCTTCCTGGCTAACCTTTTGGTCTGCAGCCTGCTCTATGGAAGAACGCCCCCCTCTTTGTGAAATGATTTTCCCGCGCGGCGGCAAGCTTTCAACTATTTTTTTGGCTGCTTCATTATCTGGCTTTTTTAATTCCTCAGTCAGCCATGAATTAAAAGCTGCTCTTGTTTTTTCTTGAACCAGATGAGGCCCGCCCAAACTGAGC
>CAZXFO010000214.1:0-3077 GCA_964639745.1 uncultured Coxiellaceae bacterium
TGAGCGCATCAGAGTTTAAAAATCAAACTGAGCAAATTCAAAAGCAAAAAAATGAAATGCTAAACAATCAAATCAAACAGAATTTGTCTAAAGTGCCCCCCACACCAGCACCTACAGCTCCAACACCCACTAGCAAAATACCCAGCTCTCCCGACGTGAATAATGCTCCAGAATCAACAAAACAGCTGCCTTCAGGCGCCAAGACTCCAGCTACTTCAACCGCCGCACCAACCGAAGAAGCTCCCGCTGAAGCTTCAGGGCCAACCCCAACGGCTCCCGCAAATGCTCCTGCTCAATCCGACGTCTACACAGGGTTTCAGGGCGATCAAAACAAAACTCAATCCGCACCAGCTTCAGGAAGTGGCTGGAACATTAAATATTAATTAGCTAGGCCTATCAGGAGAACGACATGAAAAATATTTATGGAAGAATAAAACAAGGGCTAATGGTAGTCATCTCAGGTGGCTTAGCTGCAGGCCTGTATGTTGCACCAGCAAAGGCAGATGCAACTGATGAGCCTTACCTAAAGAATATTCAGGATTACACAAACAGCATTCTTTCTGCTGTTAATAACATTCCAGCCTATCTTACCCAGATAACCCAAATGGCTATTTCAATGATGGCGACTGACAATGCTTCAGGCGATCCGGTTGATTGGAGCACAAATTGGAGTAATGAACAAAATTGGTTAGCTTCCTTAAGCTCCAACTCGCTTAACAATGAAACCAGCCAATACAATATGCAACAAGATTTATTAACTACATTTTTCGGGGCTAATAATATTTCAGCTACACCGCCAGTGCCCGCCAACTTAAACGACGTAAGCTACACCAGCGTTTTAGGCCAACCTTTATCAACTACAGATCAACGCAGCAATGTTGATTACGCTATGAATTATTTAGTTAATTCATCAGGATTAGGGTTACCATTACCAGCCCCTAATTCAGGTTGGAGAGGTGACCCAGCATCGCAGCAAAATTATCAGAAATATTATAATGCGATGACAGCTGTTCAAACTTATAATGCTTTCGTCCTAAGCCGTCTTTATAATGATTCTAAATCATTATCTAGCGATTCTTCCTTACGCAAACAGTTAATCACCCAATCCAGTAATTCCGATTGGTTTAGCTCCGTCATTAACAATGATTTAGGCTGGGTATTAAGACAAATATTACTTTATAATTCGCAAGCCTATGTTCTTTTAGACCAGTTAGTTCAAACCCAAAAACAAATGACAGCGACGCTAGCAATGACCAATACTCTCATAATGGTCAGCAACCAATTCCAAGGCAGCATGCTGTTACAAAAAGCTCAGGGGTCAATGGAGTAGATATGAAACCTAGCACGATAATAAACTTCTTTCGTCGAAATCAATTTCGCAGAGAAATACTTATCGTGCTGGTTGCTAAAATAATATTGCTCACTTGCATTTGCTTAATTTGCTTTTCTCATCCTGAGAACACAGACTTAATTCAGCGAATTTTATGAAGTACTATTCTATATTTTGCATTTGCTCCCGCAGCTGCTCAATTAAGACCTTCATTTCTAAAGAAGCATGAGTAGTTTCTACATCTACAGATTTAGCACCCAAAGTATTTGCCTCACGATTTAATTCTTGCATAAGAAAATCTAAGCGGCGACCAATTACACCACCTTGCTTTAATACACGACGAACCTCCGCCACATGAGTTTGAATGCGATCCAACTCTTCAGCAACATCAATTTTTTGTGCAAACATTACCATTTCTTGCTCTAATCTTTGGGTATCTAGCTCAATTTTTGCATCTGTAAAATATTTAATTAGACGTTCCCGCTGGTGTTGCAAGATACTAGGTAATCGATTTTTAGCTTTAGCTAATTCTTCCTTCATAGAGTCTAAGCGCTGCAAAAATAAGTTTTTCAAACCTTCGCCCTCACGAGCTCTAGTCGCTAGTAATTCATTCATTGCAGCTCCGAGCAGAGCCATGATATCTTCCTTTACTCCCTCAATGCCTGCGTCACTCGATTGAACAACACCCGGCCATTGCAGAATAGCCAGAGGATTGAGTGGCATTGTAGTAGAAAAAAGGCTAGCAATTTCTTGGCTTGCAGCGGTCAAACGTTTCACTAAATTATGATTAACCTGTAATGGAGCATCGGCCGTATCATTGGCTTGAAAACGAATATAACAATCCACTTTACCGCGCTTTACCTGCTGACGAATAAAATCATGCACAGGCTGCTCAAGCTCAAATAGCATATCAGGCAAATGTACTCGTATTTCTAAATAACGGTGGTTTACAGATCTTAATTCACAAATAGCTGATCCCCAAGCACCTTGGCTTTGAGCACGAGCGAATGCAGTCATACTATGTATCATGTTCTTTACTCACTAATTCGAAAACCTAACTGGATTAAAAAATTACGGTCACTTTCGTTCAATTTTATTTCTTTAATTTGAATTGAACTAAATTCATAACGCTTGATCTCTTCACCTATATAAGATCTTCGCAAACTATCAAACAGTGTCGCGCATTTTTCTGGCTGTTTCAATAAAAGTTGTTTCATTTTATGAGTTACCTGATGAGGATTAAAAATTGACAATACGACTTCTTGCCAAGTTAGGGCTTGGTTTTTAAATGACAACTCCAAGGCAGGGGGTATCGATAAGGCTATATCTCTACTCTTAATGAAACCCAAGTCGCATAGCTTTTGATAGACCATCGCCGTACCACGGTACCGGCCCTGCACCGAATAGCCAGCCACATGAGGAGTTGCTATTTCTGCTCTATGCAAATGACTTAGATCAATATTAGGCTCGTTATCCCAAACATCGAGGCAAAAGCGAATACCTTGTTTAAAAGTAGTAATTGCAGAGAAATCTATAACCTCTCCACGACTGGTGTTAATAACAATTACATCTTTTTTTAAGTTTTTTAAAAAATTTTCATCTAGTAAATGATAAGTAGGGTAAGGCCCCTCTCGCGTTAAAGGTACATGTAAAGTAATAACATCAGCCCTACTAAAATCACGCAGATCATCAGACTGGAAATCTAGTTCAGCCTCGCTGCGCGGTGGGTCTGATAATAATAGTTCAC
>CAZXFO010000215.1:0-2765 GCA_964639745.1 uncultured Coxiellaceae bacterium
AGTATTGGCTTAAGCAAATTGAATATAGTTCAAGGCAATACCAGGCTTGTATAGTCAGCCCTGCAAATACTTTTATAGCGGGTAATCAAGATTTGCTGAAGCATTCAGCTTACGCTGGGATTCGGGAGCAAATAGCTTATATTAATGGTGATGTCAATGTTTTAGCTGATGATTATGCAAACTCTTCTTGGTTACGCGAAAATAGTTTGGCAAAACTAGATTTCCTTGAAACCAATATTTTGCCTCAATTTCCTGAAAAGAAAAAATTCCTAGCTACTCTCAAGAATGTTTTAAATCCCGAAAAAGAGAGTAAAGAGGTTTTTGCTTTAAAACAGGCTTTAGGTAAAAAAAATACATCAGAGATAATCAGCATCTTAAAAAGTTTCATGAAGAAAAATAGTCGCAAGAATCAAGCTATGATCCTGAGCCAATATTACAGAAATTCGACCTTATTGGATCATGTTATTAAATTAAATGATCCAGAAATTAGCCAATTACTGAAAGGATATATCGCTCCTGAGTATTTAAAACAAAACATTTCTTTACCTTTACAGGAGCAGCCCCAATATAACCAGGCTGTAAGCGTAAACTCTGACCTGGATGTGATTCTTGAAAAAGATCCGAAACGGGCCATAAGCTATCTTCTCAATTATCCCCAAGATTTACCTGCTGAGTCAGAAATTGAAAAATGGAAGCTGTTATTTAAAAAAGGTATTGGTGAAAATAATGGCGAATTCATTAATTTACTTATAAAACAGATGCCAAAAAGTGTTGGTGAGGTTATTTTTAAAGACGGTAGCCTCATCTGGGCGGCGGCTAGAAGTGAAAGCCAGGATTTATTTGCCAGTATAAGACAAGTTGCTTATATAGATCCTCGCCACCAATCTTTAGATTATTTAACCTCTGAACCGTTTCCCGATACTTTAAACGAGTGGTTAATTTTATTGAAAAATTGTGTTACCCATTTGCATGTTATTCCCAACGATCCTAAATTTTCTTCAGCTCTAGATAAGGTTTTAAAGCAAACTTTAAGTTATATATCTGATACTCGTGTACAAGACGCTGATAAAAATAGAGAAAATATGATAGATGCAGCCATAAAGTTTAGTAACAAAGGATCATTAGGTAAATGGTTAGCAAGAAATATTCTCATTAAGGCTTTGCCTGCTAATGTTAAGCTAAATTATAGTATCTTAGAACCATTAATGGATACCCTGACAGCCAACATTTGTTTTATTGAGGAACAATCTTTTTTACCAACTTATAAAGATCGAATTATTTCCCAAAACTTAATTGTAGTTACTCGCAATAATGATAGTTATCAAGTTCACTTCAAAGATAAAGACAATGGCCAGATAAAATCCTCTCAAGTTGAGATAGAGGAAAAAGTACATAACCCAGATCCATACAGTTATTATCCTGAGCAAAGTATTGAGAGCTTATTTGCTGAACCTGGGTTAGAAAAATCGGTCGGTAGCCTAAGAGGAGGGCCATTAACGAATAGCCTAGGGGCTATTTTAAAAAATGCGGATGTATTGTTCAATACAAATGTTGATGTATGGCGGGAAGTTATTGCTTTGATTTTGGGGCCCGGTGATGTTGCTAATTTATCTTCACTCAATCTTAAGGAATTGGGCAATATATTGGGTAACTCAGAGCTCAAGATAAAAAATAGTTTGCTGTATTCTTACCTCACTAATATGCACCCATCAGGCGAAACTATTTTAGTGACCCTTTTAAATAATAAATCACTGCCATTAGATGAAAAAACTGAATTTCTCCAACAATTTATTTTCATTCCTGAAATGCTTGAAAAATTGGGTAGTCAGGTTTTAAATGAGGTTATTAAAAAATTACAAGGTGATGATAAGGAAGATCTTAAGGCATTATTCTATAAGCATGCTTCTAGCTATGTGAATATCCCATTACAGAAAACTGCTAAAGCTCAGTTCTTTTCTGAAAGTAAGTCAAGCGTTGACCAACCATCTTATCAAGATTTTAAAACATCTGATAATGAGAAGCCTAAGCTGTAAGTCCTGACTAAACATGTAGCATTTGGTCGCGTAGTCATCCAGTAATACTTTTATTTTTAAATTCAAGGGGTCAAGTATTAACTTGTTCCATTTAACTTATTGATTGTAATGATGATTAAGTATAGACCTATGGTTGAGGGCTTTTCAATTGCTATTGGGCCTTATTATAAGGCACAAGTTAATACTTGACCCCTATTACTCTACTCTATCCCCAGAGTCGCATTAAATCGTTGGTGACGGCTTGGATTAACACTACTAAGAGGAAGATAAAGCCAAGTTTGTAAAACACCATTTGAATGCGTATTGATATAGGTTTTCGAATAATGAATTCTATCAACTGAAATAATAAATGGCCACCATCTAAGCCTGGAATAGGCACAAAATTAATGACACCTAAAGCCACGCTTAAAAAGGCTAGAAACTCTAAGAATGGTACGACGCCATTATTAAACGAGCTACCTGCCATTTCAAAAATGGTTATAGGGCCTCCTAAGCTTAATACAGAAAGCTTGCCGGCAACTAACTTGCCGAGTAAAACCAAATTAAAGTAAGTTAATTGCCCAACTTCATTAGATGCTTTGCTTATCGCTTCAATGGGCCCGTATTTAATATTGCGTAGTAGATTATCGGGCGTAACAAAATCAGGACCAATGCCTAAGTAGCCATGTTTTTTAAAAAGCATACTGCGCTTATGGCCTATGATAAATGGCAAATTCATTTTTTGATGATTGC
>CAZXFO010000216.1:0-6519 GCA_964639745.1 uncultured Coxiellaceae bacterium
AGCCCTCAGGTGATCTTTTAGGCGCTGGGCTAATCCAATCTCTTCGTGAAATCTATCCTGATTTAATAGTAAGCGGCATTGGTGGTTCTAAAATGATCCAGGCTGGCTGCCAATCACTTTATGATCTCGATGAACTTTCTGTCATGGGTATTATTGAGCCGCTTAAAAGGCTGCCCCGACTATTAAAAATTCATAGACACTTATATCAGCATTATTCTCAAATAAAACCAGATGCTTTTATAGGTATTGATTCGCCCGATTTTAATCTTGGGCTTGAATTAAAGTTACGCAAGCAAGGTATCAAAACTGCTCATTATGTTAGCCCTAGTGTCTGGGCTTGGCGGCAGAACCGAATTCATAAAATTGCTCGTGCGGTTGACCTCATGTTGACGTTACTGCCATTTGAAGCCAAGTTTTATGAAAAGCATCAAGTGCCCGTAAAGTTTGTGGGCCATCCATTAGCTGATAAAATTCCTATGCAGCCCGCTAAAGAAGCAGTGCGTGCTTCTTTGGGTATCAAAGCCGAACGAGTCATTGCATTATTGCCCGGTAGTCGTAAGCAAGAATTAAAATACTTAGGTAAGACATTTCTTGAGGCTGCCAAGCTTTGTTATCAAGCTCATCCTGAAATGCAATTTATCACTTCTTCCATTAACGATGATCGCGATCTTGAATGGCGCAGCTTGCATCAAGAAGTTGCTCCTGAGCTCCCTTTGCATTTTTATAAACAATGTTCACATCAAGTAATGGCGGCCGCAGACGCTGTTTTAGTAACGTCTGGAACGGCTACTCTAGAAACCATGTTATTTAAGAAACCCATGGTAATTGCTTATAAAACTTCTGGCTTTAATTATTTCTTAGCTAAAAAATTAGTAAAGACTCCTTACATTGGATTACCTAATTTATTAGCCCAACAAGCATTAGTACCAGAGTTTATTCAGGAAGCTGCAGACCCTAAAGCTTTAGCGTATGCACTATTAAAATATGTAGAAAATATGGCATTAACAAATGAATTGCAGCAGAAATTTTCTTTGATACATGAGGAACTTTTACAAAATGCTGATAAGCAATCTGCGCATGCAATTATATCTTTAATAAAAAATTAAAAGAACTGCTTGCTCTTCAAGCAAAAATAGATTAAAAAGCAAAAAAATAATAAAGTCACAAGGAAGTAAAGTGGTTGCCAGTCGAATAAATACATTGGCATTTAGGTTGATCGCGGGGGTTGATGAAGCCGGCCGCGGTCCTTTAGCCGGGCCCGTTGTTGCGGGCGCCGTTGTTTTAGATCCAGAAAATCCTATCGATGGGCTTAAAGATTCTAAGCAATTAAGTCACCCAAAACGCGAAGAATTATTTGCTCTCATTCAAGAACGCTCTTTGGCTTGGTCAGTTGGTTTTGCAAGCGTTGAAGAAATTGACCAGATCAATATTTTGCAAGCTACCATGTTAGCTATGAAGCGTGCTGTTGAAGCTTTAAAAATTTCCCCTGAGCTTGCTTTGATTGATGGTAACCGTTGTCCCCAATTAGATTGCGAAAGCCAAGCTATCATTCAAGGTGATGCAATAGAGCCTGCAATCAGCGCTGCATCTATAGTGGCGAAAGTGACTCGTGATAGAGAGATGATGAAGCTTGATGCTGAGTTCCCGCAATATGGCTTTGCCAAACATAAAGGTTATTCAACGAAAAGCCATTTAACTGCTTTAATGGAGCACGGTCCTAGCCGTATTCATCGTATTAGTTTTGCTCCAGTCAGCAGCCTCGTTTCTAAATAGCCATTCTAGCGGTTGCAATCCAGGAAAATTGTATTGAATATTATCAATTTATAGTAAATATCGCGCGCCAATTTGTAGAAGAACATGATTTTGTTTATAATCAGGCCACTAAAAAACTTAGGTGGCTAATATGCATTCAGGAAACCACACAGCAGGCTCAAATGACCTCGATTCCGATATAGCAGCAATTTCAGAAAAACTAGCAGCAATTTCAAAAAAATCACCAGTAATTACAAAAAATATATTAATAGCGCTAACTAACAATCAGGTTTGGTCTGAGCGTTTCAAAAAAATGAATGCTGCTTGGTGGAATAATCATGATTTTGTAATCAAATATCAAGAAAATATTGTGCCTGTGACAACTCTTAGCTTTGAAATTTTTAAATGTATTGAAGCTTTAACAAAAGATTTGAATGTTTTAGATAAATTTGATGAGTATTTTTGGCAACTCATGAAATTATTAATATCACCTTCTGTTTCTAATAAGTCGGAGAGTTCAAACAAAACGGAGCTTGATGCAATTACGCCATCAGTTGATGCCGTAAAAATTAAATGGATTGATCATTCAATACTAAGTGTAAATGACATTCATAGTAATATTACACGGTTAAATAGCTTGGTTTTACAGCTTTTGAATATAAGGAAAGAATTTGCTATCTCGCGATGCATAGAAGTTGCGATGGAAAGAGCTTGTCTAGAAGAATATCAAAAAACATTGCTCGGTGAAGTGTTATCTAAAAATGAGCTGGATCCTGCTCAGGAGCTGGAATTACTAATTTTTAAGATAGAAAATAATTTACAGGTTTCTCAATTTCCTTTAAATGTCATTTCTCATTTAGAAAGCTGTTTTGCTTGTTTAATAGAACATGGATTGAATCATGATAAGAATTTAGCTTTAACGAAAGCTATAATACAGGTTATTAAATATCCTAATCAAGAAAACGTAAAATCATTTTCAGAATGTATAAGTGAGTTTTTGTTTGTGGGTTGGAATGATGAGTCATTCCAAGCTGTCGATTTATTTTTGATAAAAGACGTGTCCGAATTAATTAGGCGTATTAAGCCACAAGCCTTAGAAAAAGCTAAATCTAAGGGGAAGGGTAAGGATAAAGATATTCTTGAGCAATATCAGAAAGATTTTATCCCTGAGGGTTTGTATATATTGGGTCGTCCAGTAGGCTTGCCCGAAGAAAAAGCAGAAGCGAAAAAAGAAATTAATAGGAGATCAAGAGCTTCAATTTCAGCCTCAACTAGCCCTATTAAAAATGAAGCTGATAATGAGTTTCCTGAATTCCATCAAAGTATTACAACTGGAGAGCAGATGGATGAATTTCATTATGAAACTTCTGATCATGATGAAGAAAAGGATTCAAGTAAGGTGAATGTAAAACAGCAAAGTCTCGAACAGCAAAGTCTCGAACAGTTTGAAGAAAATGATATTTCTACGTCTAATGATTCAGCTCCAGATGAAAATAAGGGAGATCATTCCATGACTAGCAGCTTTAATAATTTAGGTTCTTCTTCAAGTGGCAGCGGCCCTCAAAAAGGTGCATTTATTCCTTATAAACTTTCATTTGCCAATCGTACTGATGAAGAGCAGGCTAAGCTTATTTTGGCTCAGATACGAAAACTAGCTGCACAAGGCTATAAAAAAGCCGGCATTATTTATTCAGCTAACGATGAGCAGGCTAGAAGAATCGTTGAGACATATAAAAATAATAACGGTAATTGGCAAAATACTGAAACCGGTGGTAGCAATCAAGGATCAGTTATTCATCACATCGAGACTTTATTGGCAAGCAATGAATATGCTGATCTTAGGTCGATTTTTATGATTTTTCCTATAGCCACGATGAGCTATGAGCGACAGGATTTAGACCAAGACAGTGTTGGTTCAAGTTTAGTTGCTCGCGATATAAAATATATCAAAGAATATTTAGATAATGGTGCTGCTATATTAGGTTGGCAAAATCAATCTACAGAAACAGGAAAATATGCAATAGGCGGCGGTGTTGCGAAGACTATATCTGCAAAGCAAAAATTGAGCGATATCTGCCTTAATGTTATTCAAGTTCAGTTGGATAATTTTAGTAAAACATATCCAGGGCAGGAGATTGAAGAAAAAGCCAGTCATAAAGCTGAACTTACGGCTGATGAAATTTTTCAGCAAGCTCTTGCCCTGTTGGAGCAGCATGTTAGTTCAGAGGGCGCAGAAGCCTATCTGACTGCTAAAGCAGATTTACATCAAGCTATTAATAATATGGCTGATTATGCCGCAAAAAGTTACTTAACCCGGGCCAAGCAAAATCATTTGGCTAATGAGGCACTAAAATTAGTACAGGGACTAGCGTCTGACGATGCCCAGCAAGCCGAGCAGGCTACTCTTAAGTTTGCCGAAAACACTAGCAGTTATCTGGGTCGCTGGAAAATGATATTAGGCGCGGTCATTGGTGCTGCAATTGGCTTTATAGTAGGCGCGATGATTGGAGTGGCTGCAGGACCTTTAGCTGCTTTAACCGCTTTAGCTGCAGGCGCTAAGGGCGCTATCATGGGTGCTTCTTTATTTACTGTTGGTGGTGCGTGGGCAGGTTATAAATGTGGTTTCTGGGCTGCTTCTCAAGATCATACGAGGCAACATCTTCTCGATGTAGAAGAGGCTGCACAAGCTTTGGCTAAGAAGAGTGCCCCAGCCGCTTAGAGGCGCGGGAATGGCTTGCATGACATTTACTGCTAACACTGCCAGGATGATAATCGATTTCTTGTCATCCTGCGTGGAGTGTACTACTGTCCGGTTAATCTGCTCATAAGTGTTCACTTGTTATAAAAGCTGTCTCTCCGCAAAATTACCGTCCAAAAATTTGAAAAGAACACTGGTTTTTACACGGAATTTATTGCGGGGTCTGGTTGTGCGCCTTAGAAGAACTTAGTATAGATCTTTTCATTTGAATTCATGATCTATGTAACCCTAACTTAAAAAGCACTACTTCAGGTACAAGTTAAAAACATTTTGTTAAAGCCTGTAACCGGACCCCGCACAAATTCCTGTGATAATCCCCAATTCTTTGTCTAAATGTGTAGACAGGAATTTTATGGGGAGACAGCTATCATAGGAGGTGATTGCTTGTAATCCAGATTAACTGGACTGGAACAAAGGATCTGAGAATCCACTGGTAATGCTTGAATAGATTCTTCCCCTGGCATGCGCCGGGGGCTGAATGACAGAGCGCATGTTCAGAATGATAACTTAACTTGTGTCATCCTGATCGTGGCGAAGGATCTGCTTAACTCCTCACATGTTTTGTGGCGAGCTACTGCGGTATGTTTGCCATAGCAGCTAAAGTAGTTGCATCCGGCTTAACCAGTTTTTCTAACTCTTTAATTTGGCATTCTGCTTTTTTACACAAGGGTATCGACACAGCTTCATCATTAAATTTAATTCGTACCACATAATTGTTGTCAATTTCATATAAAGCTAGATTCAAATCTGAGGCATAATGAGGATGGGTGTCTAAAGGATTTTGTAATAAGGTCATCATGCTCATCAAGGTGCTATCATGTGCTGAAAATAGAATATATTTTAATTTTGTCTTTTTTTCTTGAGCTTTTTTAAGATAAGTCAAAATGACATACAGTAGCGGTTTAGCTTTTATACCACCGACTTCAGGCTGTTTATAAATATAGAGGAAAGCCCATTTACCTTTATTAATGATTTCCTCAGCTGTAGCTAGAGTCATCCCATTAGGTAATGGTTCGCCGTATAGTTCTTGGATAAATAATCTGTCAGCATAAACGGTGAGATCATACAATCCATTGATTTTTACACCGAGCAATTTGCCCCATTCATTTAGATGCGGTTTAACTTCAGCTTCTTTTTTCTGCCATTCAGATTTAGTAAAGACGTATTTTTTGAGTAATTCGGCATATTTTTTACGATTGTGGTCAGGTACTAATAAATGGTCTTGGAATAAGGGCATAGTGTGTATAGGGATTGGTTGATAACTAGAAGGTAATGCAGATGGACCCGTGCCCGAAGGATAAAGGCCGTATAAAAAGCAGTCTGCGCTCATTAAAGTGCGGTCAAAATCAGAGGAGCGTACATATAAAGTGTCAGCATCATAGCTGGCAGGCAGTAATTTTTCATCTTCGATGTAGCGCTTGCGTAGTTTGCTGCCTAATTGAAATTCTTGTTGCATGCCTTTAGGAGTAAGCTGGCCTAGGCCAAGTTTCCATTGGTAAGGAACATTGGGTGGATTAGCAACAGGCGTTCTATCGCCATGACGTATAACATCCACTGCAAAAATAAGCTTTTCATTATTAGCAAAGGCTTGCTGGGATAAGCACAAAAGGGAAACAATTAAAAATTTAGCTAATAGCTTAATCATCTTTAGACCTCTAGTAGAGCATGTTTCTTCAATAACAGATGCTAATCAATAACCAACCACTACACAATCATCTGAAAGCAAATTTCGCAACATTTGGAGTAAAGATTCTGACAATTTTACCTGCCATTTAGCGTCTGGCACCAAATTAGCAGAGCTATCTTTTTGCAAATAGCGAATGAGTAGGGGGCATTTCCCACCTCTATGTTGCGATAAAAGCTTAGCTAATTCATCTAATTTGTTATTTTGTGATTCTTGTAACCGAATTTCTAAATATTTCGCTTGTTTGCTGCGCATCTCTTCAAGTGAATATATATCTCGGGCTAACATGCGATAACGTTCGGTGTAAGTATCAACACTTACTTCA
>CAZXFO010000217.1:0-6603 GCA_964639745.1 uncultured Coxiellaceae bacterium
TCTTGTCCTTAGTGCTAGAAACAAAATTCCAATAAATGTAGCGCTTGCCCAAAGGGCGGCCGCCTAACAATAAAAGATGCGCATCTGAGCTAGCTCGCACTGAGCTAGCTCGCACTGAGCTAGCGGTATCAATTTTGACAAAAGAAAATCGATCAATTGGCTGGTCTGAAATTGTAACTTCTCCTTCAACCACATATATAGCTAGCTCTCTATCATCAAATGGGAGCAATAAGCATTCTCCTTTAGGTATCATTGCTTCTATATAAAAAAGATCAGATAACACCGCTACAGGACTGGTAAACCCATAAGCGCTGCCAAGAAGCAATTTAAAATTAATCCTACCTCTATTAAAACTGGGTAAATTTTCTGGAGGATAATATGCAAAGCTAGGCGCAACATCTTCTTGTGCTGCTGGAAGAGCAACCCAACATTGTATGCCATGTAAATTGCTACTTGATTGCCTCTGAATAAGCGGTGTTCTTTCTGAATGCACGATACCTTTTCCAGCTATCATCCAACTGATAGCTCCTGGGTTTATTAGTTGATTAGAGCCCAAACTATCTCTGTGTTGAATTGTTCCTTTAAACAAATAAGTAACCGTAGCTAAATTGATATGTGGATGAGGACTAACATCGAGACCCTCGCCAGGGAGGAAATTATTTGGGCCAATATGATCAAAAAAAATAAAAGGACCAATCATAGGCAAAGAAATATGGGGAAGAACTCGCCGCACATTAATGCTACCTAGATTTCTTTCACGGGGAGTTATAATTTGCATAAATACCTTTATGAGCTAGAACCTAGCTATACTAGCAGAAAAGGGGCTTAACAGTAGCACTGGTTGCTGTATAAGCATAAAATTCTATTTTAGCGTTAGCAGAGATCGGTTATAATGTTCGCACTTAATAAATCTGGAGTGCATTATGTTTTCTTATAATCGCAATTCTACAGCTGTTCGTACCCGCGAGAGTGCGCAAACAGCATCCTTCATGAATCGTGTTTACCTTTGGATGACAGCAGGTATCTTAATTAGTGGTCTTACCGCTTATTTTAGCGCACTTAACACTCAACTCGTCCTCTATATAGCTTCAAACCAAGCTTTATTTATTGGTTTAATTATTTTTCAGCTTGTTGCTGTTGTGGCATTAAGTGGCTGGACTCAACGAATGAGTTTAGGAACTGCTTCGGTTGTTTATATCTTGTATGCAGCATTAGTAGGGCTTACTTTTTCTGTCCTATTTCTTACCTACACTATGGAAAGTCTAAGCCTGACATTCTTTTCGACAGCAATTGCCTTTTCAGGTCTTAGTGCTTTTGGCTACATCACTAAACGTGACCTTGGCCCAGTTGGCTCTTTTTGCATAATCGGCTTATTTGGCGTTATAGGCATAGCATTACTTGGGTTTATATTCCCTTCTTTGATGACTAATTCTATGCAGCTTACTATAGCTACAATGGGAGTGTTGATATTCGCAGGCTTAACTGCCTATGACACTCAACGCATTAAAGCGCTGCAGTATCAATTCGCCTCAGCTGAAGAAGCACGTAAAGGTGCGATTTATGGCGCATTAGTACTTTACCTCGATTTTATTAACTTATTCCTCAACCTGCTCCGCTTAATGGGTGATCGTCGTTAAACTGTAAAGCGGTAAGTATCCTCGGCACTTACCGCTTTATCAAAAATCGCTCATCTCCTTTAATTTGCACACAATCAAAACAAAAATTGCTGCCTTTAATTTTTCCTTAAGCTTAATTAATTCTGCCTTAAGCTTACTTATCTACGATGAATGTAATTTTCCACTCATCGAGGTGCTTCATGTCTAACTTAACGCAAGAAGTTAAAAACATCTGGGCAAAGCGTCAAACAGAAGTAAAGGGTTTAGATGCCATCAAAAGAGATGATGATAAGCTTTTACTCGAGCTCACTAAGGAGAAAATTTTGCAAAGGAAACAGGCGATCAGGCACGATATCAATTTAGAAATAAACAAAATCTATCAGAATATAAAAATAGTAACGGAAAATAACGAAAATGCGCCACTTGAACTTAAGAAACTCATGGAACTTAATAAAAATGGCTTTAGCAAGAAACAGAAAAAATTTTTAGGCATGCTTCAAGGATCTTTAGAGGCCATTAGCTTCTCAATACCAGATTTTTTAGATAGGTCTTCGAATTTGGGAGAAGCTAAAGCAAAATTATTTGAAATTACTCATATCCTTAATAAGCGATTCAATAAAATATTAAAATCACAATTCTGGGGATTTAAAAAGGAATTACAAAAAATTTACACTAAAAAATTGCAAATCAAAGTCAAAGATTATATTAATGTTCATCAATCTAAGACCACTCAAAAACTTAATATTGCTAAACAAAATCCCTTCCACACTAAGCTCATTGAATTTATTAACCAGAATAGCCCATCATCAAAAAAACAAGCGAAGATATTCATTAAAATTATCAAAAAGAACTCAGCACTAATTGATTCATTAGTTGACCCCCAAGCCTATAATTCTAGGAAGAATGAAACAATAATGAATTTCCTCTGCCTGCTAACAAAAAACAACCTACTGCGTTACTTTAAAAATAAAACTGAGAAGATGCGGAAAGAAAGTGAAACAACTGCTTCAAGCATAACCAGCATAATTATGAATAGCTACAGCCTAAAATCCAACACTCAACTTCCTAACTTAACTCGTCTCGCTCGTACTTTATTCAATGAAGATTCAGGAAAATTTATTAAAGCTGAATTGAGGACACTTATTGCTACTTATACTATTTATATGCATTTGATTGAGATGCTCAGCAAATCTTCCGCAAATGAACGTGAGCAGGTTTTTAGTAAGCTGATGGAAACAATCTCAGATAATGAATCAGAGCAGGTTTGGGATGAATTTTTCTTAAAACGGCCTTCATTAAACAATGTTAAGGTTTATAGGAACTCTAACACTCCTGTTACTCATAGTATTATCTGGGCACTACGAGATAGCTTACAGAACGAGGGGCATCCAATATTTTTGGGATTAAATGATAGAGTCAATGCTCTTTATGTTTCTCAAGGCCAATTAGCTAGAATCAACAAGCAAAATCAAAACACCCTCTCAACTGCAAAGCATCATGTAATGAAATACTCTGGCACATTATTTAATTCAATGCCAAGACAAACTAGCCAAACAGCATCTTCCAACTTACAACCTGAAACAGAAAATGCCACAGTCGTTTTTCTTAAGTAACTAAGTCTTAAAAGCCATGTATTTAATAATACATGGCTTTTGATAAATATTATGAAGTCTTGTTATTTGGTGTGTGACAAGCCATTCATTTCAGGCTGAAAATGCTGTTGGCTCTGAGTTGATACAGTGGACAGGTTGCTGACATTAGGTGACTGTTGCGGTAAAGCAGAATTATTTTGTGGTTGGTTCGTTATTGTTTCTTGAGTTGGAACATAACCAGAAAGATTTATCTTTGCCGAGAAAACAGAAGCTGAACATAATGAGAGTAGAATTAATAAACTGATTTTAATATATTTCATAAACCTGACGTAAATTAATTATAATGCCGTTAATCTCAGCAATTAACGGCGTTATGTTTAACGCTTTTTATTTTTCTTACGGAATTTTTTTGGACCGTGCGGACCTCTTCCTCTTGCCATGTTTCACCTCCAAATTAAAGCCTGGAGTATACACTATTTTATAGCTTCTTAAAGTTATAATGATCCTTAATATACTGATTAAAATATTGCCCGTGCGATGGCGCCTTAAGAAAGTCTTGGTAGGTATGTAACGGTACATTAAAATACCCATATGTATTACCGCTATTAAATATCACGTACAGGACTGATTTTTCATAGCTAATAGCAGAAATTGCGGATGATGGGATAGCAATCCAATGCCTCATAAACACCCCCGTATAATTTCTCCATTATATAATGCGAAACAGCTTAGATTTGGGCCAAATTAACCGGGGTAATAGATCACCAGATTGCTTGATGGGTAATCTGTAGATTATTATTTGACCATCTCAGCCATGCGCTGTTGGATTTCTTGAGGGCTCAGATCTTCTATATGGGTTGAAACGCACCATTTATGCCCAAATGGATCTTCCAGCATGCCATTGCGATCGCCATAGAACATATTTTCAATGGGCTTTAACATTTTTGCACCAGCTTCAACCGCTTGCTTAGCTATAGCGTCAACATCAGGAACATAAAGATGCAAAGAGATAGCGCTACCACCAATAGTTGATGGACTTTTAGCATCACGCTCCATACATTCATCTGCCAACATAAAAATAGAATCGCCTATTTTCATTTCAGCATGACCAATTCTATTGTTAGGCGCTGGCATACGCATAATTTCAATCGCTCCAAAAGCTTTTTTATAGAAATCAATTGCTGCTGTAGCATCTGACAGAATCAAATAGGGAGTTAGGCTGTGATAACCTTGAGGTATCGGTGAAACTTTATTTGACATGGTAAATCTCCTTTTTATGCAATGTACTTGCACACTAATAAAATAACAAGCCTGATTAGGCTCATAATTGTTAATTTAATAATGCAGGATAGGTAAAAAATATAAAATGCGTTAAGTTCACCATGAAGTGGGTAATTATACTGGCTTCTATGCGCTGAGCTTTATAATAAACCCAACCATAACCTAACCCCGCTAAAGTAGCTAATAATACATACGACAAACCAGCAGGGTAATGCATGAGGCCAAACAAAATACCAGCGAGAAAAATAGCTAAATAATTACCATATAATGGCGACATCATTGATGCTAAGTTTTTTTGAATAAAGCCCCTAAAAAAAGCTTCTTCAGCCATGCAAGTAAA
Organism: uncultured Coxiellaceae bacterium; assembly: GCA_964639745.1. Lineage (GTDB taxonomy): Bacteria > Pseudomonadota > Gammaproteobacteria > DSM-16500 > DSM-16500 > JABDGC01. The sequence continues at coordinate 4,830 of CAZXFO010000217.1, forward strand.
TAAAAGATTAGTAACAAACCATATAAATGTAAAATTAGGTAGCTTAGGTGCTAATTTAATAAAACCTAATACGTATGCCAACAGCATAATTATGAATGTAATAAAAAATGCACTAGGAATTAGCTTTTTTAAAACAGGAATCCACTCTTGACGCTTTCTTATTAACGGGAGAGTTAAACCTAAAATAAGTATACCCTCTAAGGTTTTATCTATATTTAAGTATAAAGTGAAAGGCAATGCATCAGGAGTAATTAAAATTTTATTTAACAATTTTAAATTATGAAACCCAGGGAATAAATGCAAATCTAAACCCAAACACAGAAAAAAAGCAGCAAATCCTAATAAAATTTTCTCTTGATAGATTAAGCAAAAAGCCAGAAGGAAAATTGGCAATAGCGCCATTAATTCAACTTGCTGAGAAATAAGGGCTAACCCCAAAAAAAGACCAAGCAAAATAGGCCATATTTTATTAGAAAGCCATAGAGAAACTACGGTGGCATAAAAAGTCGCATAACATAAACACAGTAAAGGATAATTGATAACCCAACCCATACCTAACCTTATAATTACTTAATGAAGAAATTTTATATCAAAAAAACTAAACCCCAGCTACAAAAATTGGCTTAAAAATGCTATAAACTACGATCTAATCTACTCCAGGAGCCTGCTTTGTCTTTATCTTCTGAATCAATTAAACGTGCAGCTATTCATTTACAAGATATTTTATCTCTTGCTATAAAACATACACATGATCATCAGGCGCTTATCGTCTTTGATAAGCAATCTCAGCTTGCAACAATACTAACACAGGCTTATCAGCTTATCCTTCCTCAGGCAACATTTATAAACTTTGATTTAACAACACCTGATTTTATTAAAGCTCAATTTAATAAACTAAAGCCACACGATTTAGTTGTGCTTATTCAATCTGACAGTTTTCGTTTAGATGCGTTTAGGATACGGGTAGAACTCTTTAAAAAATCACTTAAAGTTATCGAACATCCCCACTTAGCTCGAATGCAGGATATCCAAGCAGAATACTATATTGATGCACTTGCTTATGATCCTCATTACTACCACCATGTTGGCAATCAGCTTAAGCAACTTATTGATAGTACATCTAGGGCTATTGTTAATAGCGGTGAACTCCTATTCTTTAATTCAACTCTAGAGTCAGCAAAATTGAATATAGGTGATTATAGCCATATGCCAAATATTGGCGGCCAATTTCCCATTGGTGAAGTCTTTACTGAAGCAAAGGATTTAGAGGCAGTCAGTGGAAAAGTCCGAATTTTTGCTTTTGGAGACACTGATTTTTCTGTCAAAAAAGTGGAAACACCCATCACCCTTATTGTTGATAAAGGTAGAGTAGTAGGTACTGATAATTCAGTTCCAGCTTTTGACCAAGTACTCAATAATATCCGAGCTGACGAAGGGGAAGTATGGCTAAGAGAATTAGGTTTTGGCTTGAACCAAGCCTTCACCCCTGATCATATTGTTAATGATATTGGAACCTATGAAAGAATGTGTGGAATTCATTTATCACTCGGAGCAAAGCACGGCCTTTATAACAAGCCTAATTTTAAACGCGCTCAAACCTGGCACCATGTTGATATTTTTGCTGTAACCGAGTCTGTCATTCTCGACGACCAAACTATTTATCAAAATGGGAAATGGATCATTTAAATAGTTGAATTTTAGTACATCAACCCCCTCTAGCTATATAAGATTTTTGGGTATAGAATTTGCTATCAATACTATCTGCCAATAAATT
>CAZXFO010000218.1:0-5014 GCA_964639745.1 uncultured Coxiellaceae bacterium
TCTTTTAATTTTGAATTGCAGGCTGCAGCAACTGATAATGGTATTAATATAGCATTAGCAGAGCAACATAGTTTTCCGCTGGGTGATGTATTTCAATTTTTGCATCCCAATTCAATTAAAAAAGTACTTACACAGGCAGTGTTGCAGTCACCCTTATTCAAAACCCGTTGGCGCTGGAGTGCTGGACGGTCTTTGGCTCTGGTTCGCTTTCGTGGTGGCCGAAAAATTCCGCCCAATATTCAGCGAATGCTAGCTGATGACTTGCTTGCTGCTGTTTTTCCTGATGCGGCTGCTTGCCAAGATAATTTAGGTGGTCGAGATATTGAACTACCTGACCACCCTTTGATTGAAGAAACCATGAAGGATGCATTACACGAAGCTATGGATTTAGAAGGCCTTAGTAACATCTTAACTAAGATCTTGCAGGATGATGTGAAGTGCATTGCAATTGATACGCCAACACCTTCTGTATTTGCTCATGAAATTATAAACGCAAACCAATATGCATTTTTAGATGATGCTCCTTTAGAAGAGCGTCGGGCGCGAGCAGTTGAGATGCGTCGTGTCTTACCTGAAAATGTGTTAGAAGAAATAGGAAAGCTAGACCCCATGGCTATTGCTGAGGTTCAGCAGCAAGCATGGCCTGATGTTCGTAATCCTGATGAACTACACGATGTTTTGCAGACCTTTGTTGCCTTCCCAACCGATTTCAACTTAAACGGTTTTATTGAGTTACCACTCTGGCAAAGTTATTTTGAGCAACTGAAATCTATGCGCCGAGCTTTTGTGGTGAATTGCAATAACAAAGTATTTTGGGTTGCAGCTGAAAAAGCTAAAACATTTTCTATGATTTATCCACAAGCTGTTCTACCTCATGATCGAGTGGATATTGTTGAAGATACGGGTTCTTACGAGGATGCATTATTACATATGATACGCGGTTGGGTTTTTCACTTGGGCCCAACAACGAATCAAGAGTTAGCAGCTAGTCTCATGTTACCTTTAAATGATGTTGAACAAGCCTTTCTTAAGCTCGAAGCAAGCGGCCTTATCTTAAGAGGCAAATTTAGACAGAGCTTAGAGCTTGAGTGGTGCGAGCGCCGCCTATTAGCGCGGATACACCGCCAAACTTTAAGTAGCTTGCGTAAGATGATTGAACCAGTTTCAGTGCAACAATTTATACAATGGTTGATGAAATGGCAGCATCGCCTACCAGGAACACAGCTGAGCGGTGAGCAAGGCCTTATTGAAATTATAAGACAACTACAAGGTTATGAGTTGCCAGCTAATGCTTGGGAAAAGCAAATTTTTGCAACTCGATTGACAGACTTTGATCCAGATATGCTTGACCGCTTGTGTATGTCAGGGGTAATAGGCTGGTGTCGTTTGTCACCTCATCCTGCAACTTTGCCACAATCTGAGCCAGTCGAGGGAAATATTCCTATTAAAAAATCGCGTGTCACTCCAACCAGTGTAGTGCCGATTACTTTTTTTATTCGTGAAGAATCCTTCTGGATGTTTGAATCTTTACATGATATGCAACAAGACTTAACAGGTTTGAGCTCAATAGCACAGAAAGTTCATAATTATTTGAGGCAACGGGGAGCTGCCTTTTTTGCTGATATTGTTAGGGGAGTGGATGGTTTAAAGTCTGATGTTGAAAGAGGGTTGTGGGAGTTAGTAGCAGCAGGAAAAATTACGGCAGATGACTTTGATAATTTGCGCGCTTTAATTGATCCGCGCCGACGTCTACGTAAAAATTTAAGACATAGAACGCGCTATGTGCTAAGTCGCGGCCGCTGGTCGTTGTTGCACACTGAGAAGCTAATAGATTCTGCTCGCCATGCAGAGGCTGCATGCATGATGCTTTTAAAGCGTTATGGCATTGTGTTTCGTGATTTATTGGAGCGGGAAAGAAATATACCTACTTGGCGAGAATTATTGTTAGCATTTAGGCGCTTAGAGGATAGAGGTGAAATACGAGGAGGTCGTTTTGTCAGTGGCTTTGCAGGCGAACAATTCGCTTTACCTTATTGTGTAGACTCTATACGCTCATATAAAGAAAAAGCAGATTCAAAGACTGTAAATATAGCGGCAGTAGACCCATTAAATTTAATTGGAATAGTTCTGCCGGGGGCGCGTGTCAGTGCCGTCTCCGGGAAAACAGTTACGATAGAGGCTTGATGGAACGACATATGACTTATTGGGTATACATTTTAGAGTGCAATAATAGTAGCTATTACACAGGATATACTACTGATCTTGCTCGCCGTTATGAAGAGCACAAGCAAGGAATTAATTGTAAATATACCCGAAGCTTTAAGCCTATCCGTATTGCACAGAGCTGGATAATTGATGAAGGGAAATCGCAAGCAATGAAAATTGAGAGACTCATCAAGACAATGTCTAAAGATCAAAAGATAAAACTAATTGCTATGCCTGATTTATTAAGGGAATTTATAAAATTAAATAATATTTAAGATTAAAAAATTAAAGCTTGCTAAACAAATCGCATTGCTGGGGGCCTTGAGACGGCTTAATAAAAAGCGTGTTGTTAAGTACGGGGGCAGGCTTCACATTTAAACCAAAACGCTTACAGGCTCCTTTAAAGCGTGCTGCTATTAGCTGAGCAAATTCTCCTGTTCCCCTCATTCTGGTGCCATAACTGGAGTCATATTCTTTTCCACCGCGCATTTGTTTAATGATGCTCATTACATGTTCTGCTCTTTCAGGGAAATGGGTAGCAAGCCACTGCTTGAATAAATCTTTTACTTCATAAGGAAGTCGCACAAAAACATAGCTGGCGTATTGTGCACCAGCTTTGCTCGTTGCTTCTAAAATTTTCTCTAGTTCGCAATCATTAATTAATGGAATGATAGGAGCTACCATCACTCTAACAGGAATGCCAGCCTGGGTAAGGGTTTTAATGCTTCTTATTCTTCCTTGTGGTCCTGAGGTGCGTGGTTCGAGAGTAAGTTTTAAAGAATTGTTTAATGTAGTTACGCTTGATGCAACTTTGACTAAATTCATTTTGGCCATTTCACTTAAGATGTCGATATCGCGCTCAATCATCGAGTTTTTTGTAATGATTGCAACAGGATGGTTGTAACGTTTTAACACTTCTAAAATACTGCGTGTAACTTTTAACTTAGCTTCAATTGGCTGATAGGGGTCGGTATTGGCTCCCAACATAATAGGGCTACAGCGATAAGAAGGCTTGCTTAATTCCTCTTCTAAAATCTCAGCTGCATTTAACTTATAGAAGATCTTAGTCTCAAAATCGAGACCCGGTGATAAGTTAACATAACCGTGACTAGGCCGTGCATAGCAGTAAATACAACCATGCTCACAACCTCGATAGGGGTTAATTGATTGCTCAAAACTTATGTCCGGCGAGTCATTCCGGCTGATAATAGACTTAGCTTTTTCAGGAAAAAGCATGGTTTCAAGTGGGGGGAGATTTTCCTCTTCATCCCAATACCAGCCATCGTCAAATGTTTCATATAGCTTTTTCTCAAAACGTCCATGGGGGTTTGAGATAGCTCCCCGGTTTTTTATATTCATGAAGATGCCCGTATCATTAACCTATTTGAATCTTGTACAGTAATCAAAAAGGGTTGTCAATGGGGCTAAGGCTTACGTTTCTTCTTAGTTGATTGGCCTAGAATTTTATCAAGCTGAAGAGACTGTTTAACTTTATAAAAATCTTTCCAAGGGTCTTCTTTTAATTGATCGAGGCGAGAGGGTAGAGTTGTTAAAGTGTAGGCAGTATCATCGCGGTCATGAGTAAGCTCATCCCAATGTAAAGGAACTGAGACCGGGGCGTGTAATCTAGATCGAGTAGAATAAGGCGCAATTGCAGTGGCTCCTCGCTGATTGCGTAAATAATCGATGAAAATTTTCCCTTGCCGTTTTATTTTAGACATTTCGCTTACATATTCGCCTGGATATTGAGCCTCTATATATTGAACGAATGCTTTAGAAAATTGTTTTACTGTGTCCCAATCATATTCGGGTTTAACAGGAATGACGACATGTAAACCCTTTCCGCCCGTAGTTTTTACAAAGCTTTTGAGCTTATAAGCACTAAGATGTTTGCGTATGCGATTTGCTGCTAAGACGATTTTTTGCCAAGGTATTTCTGGTGCCGGATCAAGATCAATAGTAATGATATCAGGATATTCAACTTTCTCTATTCGGCTTCCCCAAGGATGGATCTCTAAGGCACCCATTTGGACTAACGACATCAGCCCGTCACGGTCTTTTATATAAATGAGCTCGGCTGTTTTATCTTTTTCTTTAACTGATAAGCCATAAAGGGTATCAGGTGTGGTTTTATTAATATGTTTTTGGTAGAAACAAGCTTTATAGTTATCAGGACACCTTACAATGGTAAGAGGACGATTGACGATGTAAGGTAAAATCCATTCTTGAATACGATCGTAGTATTGAGCGATATCAAGTTTAGTGAGTTTATCTTCTGGGTATAAAATTTTATCTGGGTTAGTTAATTTGAATGGTAGCTGTATTTTTTCAGAAGTAAGCTTTGGCTTATCTGTTGAATTTATTTTTTTAACATCAACTGCTGTTTCTTTAACAATTGATTTGGCAGGTTTGTCAGATCGTAATGCTTGAAAGCTAGGGTGACGCAAAGAGCCGTCTTGAGTCCATTCTGAAAACTCAATTTCAGCAACAAGCGTAGGTTTTACCCATTTGGCTGTAGTAACACCAGGTGGCCTACTACTAAATGGATTTGTCTTGCTTATATTCTTCTTTAATAATTCATATACCGTTTTTAATGATTCTTGATTGAAGCCAGTGCCAACATTACCGCAAAATTTTAACTTACCATTTTTTTCAAAATAGCCTAAATATAGTGAGCCAAAATATTTTCTACCTCCTCGAGGTGGAGAATATCCGCCTATAACAAACTCTTGACGCTGAATGCATTTCACTTTTAGCCAAGATTTTGTTCTTTTTTGCTCATAAGAGCTGTTTATTTTTTTTGAAACAA
>CAZXFO010000219.1:0-12521 GCA_964639745.1 uncultured Coxiellaceae bacterium
CCTCTTTTTAAATAAACATAGAGGGCTCCATTGCCCCCATCGTTAGGTTGGGCTGAACAGAAAGCTAGCACGTGCTGACTATCTCTTAGCCAATGATTTACTTTATTTTTCAAAATTGGTTTTTTTAGCCCATGTCCTTTGCCATGAATTACTAAAATATGCCTTAAGTTGCTTGCCTGGCAGGATAATAAAAAATTATGTAGGACAATTCTGGCCTCCTCAACAATCATACCATGCAAATCTAACCTAGCTTCTATCGCGTAACCGCCTTTTTTAAATATTCTTAAAGAACGAGAGGCAAACCCTGGTTTCGAAAAAAATAGTGGAGCCTCGCTACCCACTGGATCAAGATACTCATGCTCAGAAAATTGATCCGGCTCAAGTGATTTTTTTTCAGGTTTACGTATTTTGGGCTTAGGTTTAGTTATAACAGGCATCTCTCGAGCTTTATTGGGCGATAAAGGCTTCACTCCTTTCATCGCTTGCTCTAATAAAGCTTGGTCTTCTGGGCTTAGCTGTTTTTTCAAAGGTATGCTCTTACGAAAAATCGACTTTTTGCATTGCGGTGTCTCTTCCGACTATGAGTACTAAATCGTCTTCTTTTAATAAGGTATCCGGGCTAGGATTTAAAATGCGAGTGTTCCCCCGCTCTATTCCGGTTACCAGACCATTGAAGTATTCCCGTATATTTGAAGTGCGAATAGTCTTACCTATAAAAGGATTATCTTTTTCTAGTAGAATTGGTTTAAGCACAAAACTTTCCAACTGCCTTTTTTCCTGGTCGTCAGACATGATGGCCACTTTATTTTTAAAACGGTCAATTTGATCATCGTTGCCTAATACTATTAACTTATCATTATCCAAGATGATTTCTTCACCCCGTGGCGCGAGTATTGTTTGGTGACCGCGATAAATAGCAACTACATTTACCCCATACCGCTCACGTATTTTACATTCTCCCAGTGTTTTATTAACAAACGACGATTTGTCACCTACTTCAATTTCGACAAAATGGGTATCCCATGGAGCTAATTCTTTATAGCGGGATCCGCGTGAATTTTTGTTTAAATTACGAACTAATTGATCTTCAAACCAGTGATACGATTTTTCTAGCTGCTTATAAGCCACGCCAAAAAATATTGTACCTAATACTATAAATATCGCTGTTGTCACCCAAGTATGGAAATAGATTGTGCTTAGAAAAACGACCTCAATTAGAGTCGCCAACCAAACGATCGAGACAACAGGATTAAATTTAAGCTTTGCATATTCTGGGATAGGGCTTAACTTATAAGAAAATAACATCCCCCAAATAAAAGGCGAGGATAGGAGAATAGCAACAATTTCAGAGATTATTCTTGCTTGTGATTTATCTGAAACCGTGAGGTAAATCTTTGGCATTAATTGTTTATCAATAAGAGTAAAAATAATTCCAACAATGAGGCCATTAGTAAAAAGACGAAGTGTAACTCTGCTAAAAAGCGGATTTTTTTGCGCTTCAGTTTGTGTCCTATAGACCCATGTAGCGTAGCTTTCTAAGAAATACTTAATACGCCTTGGCAAAAACCTCTCTATAGCTGTACTGATTTTTCCAGATAGACGAATCATATAAGGGGTTGTAAAGGTTGTAATACTGGAAACAGCTACGATAATAGGATAAAGCTTATCATTTATAGCATTTAATGATAGACCCAAACTAGCTATGATAAATGAAAATTCACCAATTTGCGCCATACCAAAACCAGCGCGCACTGAAGTTTTAATACTCTGCCCTGTTAAAAACGTACCAATGCTGATAACCATAACTTTTCCTAGTACAAGTACTAAAGAAATAATAACTACGGTTTTCCACTCACTGGCGATAATTGCTGGATTAATTAACATGCCAACTGAAATGAAAAACACTGCCCCGAATATATCTCTTATTGGCACAATTAATGCTTCTATCCGTGGCACTAAAACTGTTTCAGCTAAAATTGAGCCCATGATAAATGCGCCTAGAGCCGTCGAATAATGAAAATATGCGGCTACAGACACTAAAAATAAACATAAAGCTACGGAAACAATGGTTAAGGTTTCTTGGCTAATATAGTTTGCTAAACGCCTAAATATAGCTGGTACCAAAGAATAGCCTACTAAAAACCAGCCACCAACCACTAATAAAAGCTTGGCTGCTGCAACAAACATATCAGTAGATAATGCGTTCTTTGACATAATAATAGTTGAAAGCCCAACTAAGATTAGAATGGCTAATAAATCTTCAACAATCAAAACCCCAAAAATGACTTCTGCAAATCTTTTAGTTTTTAGCTGTAACTCGTTAATAGCCTTAAAGATAATTGTGGTTGAAGAAATAGCCAAAGCGGCGCCCAAGAAAAGCCGGTTATTGTGATCCCACCCCATTAATACACCTGTTAGGTAGCCAAGGCACATCATGAGAGAAACATCAAAAACACCTGTAATCAGTGCTGAAAAACCAACTCGCTTTAATTTGTGAAAGCTAAATTCTAGACCTAAAGAAAACATTAAGAAAATTACACCTAATTCAGACAAAATCTTAATATTGGTAGTGTCAGTGATTAATTGATAGGAAGTTGTAAAAGGACCAATCATCATGCCAGCTACTAAATAGCCCAGTACGACCGGCTGACGTATCCTCTGGAATAATAGAACAACAATACCAGCTACGCCCAGCATTATGGCTAAATCTTGAATCAATGGAGCTAAATCGCGCACTATTTATACTTCCGCTTTATGAATTTTGGCCGGTATTATAGTCTTTTTCTTCTATTAGGAAAGCTTACTTTATTATTTGTATAATTTTTATTAATTGCCCTACAGTGTCAGATTTGCCCAGCGCTAAAACGAACTCATCATCAATCTGGTTATTCCATAAAATGTTAGGTTTTTGAAGGCTATTACATAAAGTAAGATGCGGATCGTACTGATCAAAAGCAAGATTAAGCGGCTTTTGAATAATTTGAGCTATTTGTAAATGCAGTTCCATTAACAAAGTTTTTTGTTCGGGGATTAGGGAGACCCAATAAAGATCTGAACTACCATGTTTTGCATCACCATAAATTTTATACCGCAGATGGGTAAATCTTAAGAGAATAGGCTTGATGTTTATTTTGCTAACTTCTTCCCAAAGCTCTGAGGTGGAATCATCCGTAGCTTCAAAATGACATAGAGTAACATGCGGAAATGAATGTTCACCCAATTGGTAGGTATGCGCAAATTCGTAAAAATAGCTGGATAGTTCAATAAAATATGTGGTTTTCTTCGTTGGTATTAAAGCAATGTTATACTGATTCATAAACGACATATTTATTTAAAATAAGCTCCCCTATTTGCTTACTTAAGGGCTTAACAAAGAAGTCTGTGGCCCCCGCAGCAAAAGAATGCCTTCTAGTGTCCTCATCACTATGGGCTGTTAGCATAATGATAGGCGTTTCCCGATTCGGAGTATGGCTATTACGAATTTCTTTTACTAACGTAGGACCGTCCATGTCTGGCAATCCAACATCAGCAAAAATAATGTCAAAATCTTGTATGCAGATGGTTTCTAATGCCTGTTTACTGCTAGTTACAGCTTGGACTGCGCAATTTAATTGTTGCAATATAATACGAGCCATTTTTTGAGCTAATCTATCATCTTCAATGATGAGGGTTGATATCTTCCTTTTTATCATAAAGCATCCTTTATATTGGTCCATCAATATGACAAGGCAATTTAAAAATTAGTGTGCAAGTAAAGCAAGATCCTTTCCCCGGCTGGCTATCTAATCTAATTGTACCTTCCAAATCCCTAACAAATTCTTTTACAATCCAAAGCCCGAGGCCCATTCCTTTATAGGCGCGATTATTAACTGCTGCTCCTCGCGAAAACTTTTCATAGATCTTTTCTTTCTCTCCCTGATCAATCCCAATGCCGGAATCTAAAATTGAGCATTCTACTTTAATGTTCTGCTCATTTTTTTCAAGCAGCTTAATATTTATTTTTACGAAACCTTGATCAGTGAACTTAATAGCATTACTGACTAAATTAAGCAAAATCCTATATGCTCTAAAACTATCTCCTACCACTTTCTCAGGTATAGCATCATCATAGGCCAAAATAAAATCAATTTTCTTGCTTTTGGCAGCTGGTAATTCTAGCATGAACATACTCTTAACCATATGCTCGAAATTAAACTCCTGCATAATAGCCGGGACACGGCCCTCATCCATGCGAGACACTTCAATTATTGTATTAAGATAGCCAATTAATTCCTGTGACGCATTTTCTAAATCCATTAACAGTTCTTTTTTTGTTGGATCTGTTTCAATTGAAGCTAAATGGCTAGCCACGCTTAACATTCCACTTAATGGAGTTCTGATATCATGCTCCATATTACGAATAAAATCTGTTTTTGCCTGGTTAGATAACGCCATTAATCTCAGTTCTTCTTCAACCTTTTTGCGGTCACTAATATCAAATGATACTCCTAAAAGACCAACAATTTGCCCTTGCATATTTTTTAAAGGCACCTTATGGGTTAAATAAGTTTTATCACTATCAGGCCATTTTATGGTTTCTTCAAAAATATAAGGCTCACCATTCTCCATCACTTTATTATTGGCAGCATCTAATAATTCAGCCTGAGGCTTGTCTAAAAAGTCAAAATTATTTTTGCCTACGATTTGCTCGCGAGAATCTATATTAAAAAGCTCTACCAGCATATTATTGCAACCTAGAAAAACATTGTTACTATCTAGCCAATAAACATAGCCAGGCATGAGTGCCAAAATATTATCCAAGTAACAAACTTCTTCTTTTAATTTTTCTATTAAACGATCTTGAGCAGCATAGTCAGAAACATTATTCATTTTATAATTCCTGCTTAATTTTATAAGGCAATTTAGCTAATAGAGCCTGTAGCGCTAAACCTCGATGACTGATTTGGTTTTTTATTTCTATAGGTAATTCAGCAGCGCTTTTGCCTTGTTCTGGCACATAAAATATTGGATCATAACCAAAACCACCGCTACCAGTTATAGCCTTTAATATCGAACCTTGCCAAATACCTTCGCAAATTAAAGGAGTTGGGTCTTGCTCATGCAGCATAAATACTAGCACGCAATAAAAAAAAGCTTTCCGGTCGCATTCAGGTTGTTGTTCAAGTTGAAATAATAGCTTTTGAATATTATCGATACTCGAAGCCTTAGGGCCGGCATATCGAGCAGAATATATGCCAGGAGCTCCTTTCAACGCAGAAACGACTAACCCAGAATCATCAGCTAAGGCTGCTAATCCAGTTTTACGACAGGCATTCCTAGCCTTTATTAAGGCATTTTCAACAAAAGAAAAGCCAGTCTCGGCAACCTCTTCTACACCGAGCTTTCCCTGTGGAATTAATTCAATGGAGAAATCTACAAAAAAATCTTGCAGCTCTTGAATCTTGCCAGAATTATTACTAGCTAATACTACTTTCAAGAATTATCCTCAATATTTTGGGATGGTAGAGTCTATTTCATCTGACCAAGCAGTAATACCGCCCCGTAAATTGCACACATTCTTGAATCCCTGCTTCAGTAAAAAATCGACAGCACGACGCGACCTACCACCTGCGTGGCAATGGACTACTATTTGCTGCTCAAGATTAAGTTCGTTTAACCTTTGCGGTAGCTCAGTAAGAGGGATTAAATATCCACCTAAATTGCAGAAAGCATATTCGTCAGAGTTTCTAACATCCAGCAACAAAAAATCTACTTTGTCATTAAATAGCTTTTGTAATTCATGTACGGAAATTTCAGGAATACTCATTGTATTCAGCCTCAAGTTACAAAGCCTGCTATCTTATCACGAATAAATTAGTAATTGGAGCAGTTAAAAACTAGCTATAAACTTAGTTTAAATAGCTAGCTTGTTCCAGAAATTACGTAAATAGAAGTAGTTAATATAAGCGATCCAGGAAAAGTAACCTCAATAAAATATGCTTTCCAGCCTAATTCAGGGCTATCAATTTTAACTGTAAGGTGCTCATTGCTTTTAACATCTAGACCTTTTGACTTATAGCAGATTCCCTCCGCAAATCGAAAATCACGGCGCTCAGGATTAACAGCTTCCCATAAATTAATTGATATAGGTTCAACATCAAAATTTAGGTAGCAAATTGTTTTATCAGAATTCGTCTGCCATTTTAAAGTTGGTAATTTAACCCCCATGATTAGACTAGGATAGTAGAACAGTAAAGTATCTTCCACAACACCCATATCAATGAAATGGCTTTGATTAGGCACTACTCTTATTTTTGTTTCGCCTGGTAATTTATCCAAATATAAATTCAAAGAATCAGGAACAAAAAAATCATCCCCACTAGCACTGACAATATATTTTGGCACGCTGGCCCTGTTATAATAATTTTTATCTTCCAGCATATAGTAAAGCGGATCCTGCAAATTCATTAAATATGCAAATTGCGGATTAGCTATTTGTCTGGATAACCCTTCCGGAGAAAAATCATTTAAAGCCGACGGCCATTGATTGTTATAAAAACTATAAATATGCTGCATATTTTGTAGAGTATTCAAAATATCCATCACTACGGGAATTAATCCATTAACCCTTTCGTCAATTAATGTAGCTAACCAGGCAGTTAATGCCCGTTTCGAAAGTCCGCATAAAACAAAATTATCTATTTTGGGTCTACCGAACTCGGCTGTTATAGCTTGCACAGCATCCATAGCTTTAATAACTGCTTTAACCATGGGAAAGTACAATATTGAAGATTCATTCTTAGCAGATCCAGACAAAAATAATTGCCAAGTATAAGCTAATAAAGCATCACCCATACGCGACTTATTATCATCTAATCTGAGATATTGATTAGGTATATCTTGCAAATCTACTACGACCGATTGGGTATTAGCTGCAATTTTCTTAAAATTGATATCATGTGGTTTGGGATTATCTCTTGTAGTTTCAATGTTACGGGTTCCGCCATTAACAAAAAGTAAGGCTTGTGATGTGGTTCGCACCAAAGGGTTATATATAACCAATTTATGCTGCCACAGTTGTGGATTGTCCCTTTTTGGCCAAAATTGCGAATTTAATGAATATTCCTCAATTACAACGTGATGAATATCATCAACCGACTCAGTTACTTTCGTCCACAAGCTGTCTATTTCTTCTGGCTCAGCAATGTACTGAGCTAGGCTATGAATATTCCCATACATACTTTTTTCATCCTTTTCAGGTTTAACTTAGCATAGGTGACTTCCCAAGACTACCTTCTAGACCTTTTTGTATTCCTTTAATTTTGGCCATTTCAACCTCGCTAGAGTTAACAGACCCGTCTTTCTTAAAAAAAGCAAAAGGATTTGCATCAATTCTATTAATAAAGTCTTGGCTTTGCTCTTTCGGCTTTTCTTCAGTTTTGCTTACCTTAAAATTATTGTTCGGATTATCTTCTTGATTATCACCAATAAAATGCTTCAAATCTTTTAAAAAGGCATCATAGTTGACCTGCATTATAGCAATATACTGATGGGTTTCTTGATTAAACGGCCATCCAAGCGAGCGGAATGACCATGATGGGGCCTCGGCTGCAGCTGCTGTTTTTAGTAAAGATATTTGCGCTTTTAGCAATTCACTTTCTTGCATAATAGCGGCATCTGAAACATTTGATTCAACTAAATTATGAAAATTTGCCTTCAAGTTCTGCAGCTTAATGTATTTATCTTTATGTTTTTTGACGAATGACATTCGCCATGCATTAAATTTAGCATTAGCAGAATCTTCTAATTTATTACTAGAAAAAAACCGACAGGATTGTTGATGCAATTCTTCTTCTGCATGACTTTCTGCAACATGAAGCATAGGCTGATCTAATGACTCGTATTTATTGTAATGTTGTGGATAATATTGCTTGAAAAAATGTGCTACCGACTTATAAAACATCCGTTTTTTTAGATTAATTTTTTTCTCTTCATCTTGAGTAAAATCAGCTAATTTATCGTGTATAGTCTTAATTGCTTTTTTAATCGTATCTAAATATTTAAAAATATCTTCTTGCTGCTCATCAAATTTATTATAGTTTTTATTAATATTATGATCTGGATTTAAGCGATATTTATAAGTGTAAGCGCTTCTGGCATTATTTTGTTCTTGATAAAGCTTTTCAAAGCGTGAATTGAAAGAATCAAGTTCCTTTTCTAGTAGATATAACAGAGCTTCCAAAGAAAGCTTACCTTCTCTGTCGCCATAAGCCCAAACATCACCCAGGCTTCCCGTTAAATCAAATGCAATTTCAGCTAACTGTTTTAACTTAGCAATTCGCAAGACGCTTTCTAGCAGTTTTTGAGTTTGCTCGTAAAATTTTGGTGCTATATCTTGAGAAATCCAAGGAGCTAAGTCATGCTTAACGTTTTTCATGGTTATATTTTTAGACGCATGAAATTCATCAAAATAGACATAACTAACTTCTTTCTTTTCTTGTGCTAAAGCTCCGAAAGACTCTAGACCAGCTGTACAAATTACTTCATAAAGCATAGCTCCCGTTTGTGTGGATTTGATAATAGGATATAGGGCTTGTGCGGTTGATGTTAAAAAAGTATGTTCAGGATCAATATACCCCTTTAAATCCAGCGGCTCGTGATAGACAACGGAGCCTCTTGCATAGTAAACAGCCTTTACACAAGCTAATAATAGACTAGAAGTATTTGTAGAACAGATTTTTAACTTATCACGGGCACACTGTCGGAGCGATTCGGTTTGAGCTAACTCCGCACAAGCATAAAGCTGTTGTCTAATGCTTTCTAAAGTATCAAATTTATTACGGGCCCGAGTATATAAACCAAATTTAAAAAGAAATTCATGTTTTTGAATTCGTTCGATGTATTTAATTCTTTGTTTAATTTTTTCTATGGAAGTTTCATTAAAATCATACGAAGAAAGTTCTTGTACAGCAAAGTTGATCCACTCACCCATAAATTGTTCCAACAAATCTCCAGTCTTACCGTTCGCAACAATAAACCGCCCAGCTCTTTCAGTTAAATAAGTAGCGGCATATTCCGCAATAAGTTGAGACTGATAAAAAAAATTGCCAACTTTGTTCTTCGCTTTAGTAAGCTGCCTTAAGTGATCCGACCATTTATATGGACTGATACGCTGAGTAGGTTTGTATTTATTATCTAGATCCCACACTACAGGGGGGTTATTTATTAATATTTCCTGGTAAAGACGTTTGAGCTCAGCGAGACGTTTTCTATCATTTTCAGAATACGCGCTGGTGGTGATATTTTCATATAAAGTTAAACCCATTTGAATAGCCGTCTCACCTGGCAATAGAGAGTTTGGATTGATTTTATTGGAACCCAGAGATTGACCTGAATGCATAATGAACTCCTCGATAAATATTTGTTTTAGAAAAAATGTAGGAAAGGGGAAAAGAGTAGGGAAAACAAGACGGATAAAAGAGAAATAAATAGGAGTAGGCGCGGAAAATAAAAATTAAAACATAGCTGTCAGTTTTGCAACTGTTTTAATAAATCTGGTCATTTTTACAAAAAATATGTACTAATTTAGCTGGTGGTGGTACCTTTAGCCCTGCTTTTGACATTTACATCCCTCAGGGCTAGTACAAGAGCGAGGTAGTAAGTTAAATCCCATTTAATCAGGGGGTTAGAAACATGTTCAGCACGGCTAAATCTATAAGTTCTCTAAATTTTGACAAAAATTCTCCTGATAACGCTAACACCTCTAGCCAAGTACGGCCTTTGCCTATATCTATTATTTTTAACAGCAACATTGGGATAACATCCATTTCCTCAGAATCAATTACACTTTTAGCTAAAAATAAAAACTATAATTTAAAGGGATTTCAAGAAGGACAGAAAATTACAAGTGACGAAATTGGAGAAGAATTTCGGAATTTATGCGAGTTGGGCGACCAAAATTTAGACCCTAAAGAAAAGAGCTTGGTGGAAAAGTATAAATTAGCCATTATGTTATCTGTCGAAAAACGCCTCGCCCCGAACAAAACTAAAGCACAAGAAGTAAAGAAACCACCTAAACACGGTTTTTTGAAAAGATTACTTTATATTGGGCTATTTATTTTAGATATTGTCCCAATGGCATGGGGCAATTATATTGGCGTTGTTGAATTACTCGAATTTGTACCAGCAATTTCTTTTGGATTAGGAACCGCTATTAATCTTTTAACAGGCGCCGTTGAAGTTATCCTCTATTACGCCATGTTAAGCCCCTTAACTAAAGAAGCTTTAAATCTGCCGGATGAAACATTTAGCTTACCTAAATCTAAAAGCGTTTCTTTAAACGATATATATGACCATCAGCTTAAAGCAATGCAAGTAATCGATGAAGAATTATTAAACATTGAAAACAACATGAAAGCAGCAGCATATAAGTCTTACCAAAATCTTGCTCAAATGTTTAATTTAAATCTTCTTAAAATTAAAGAATATAATATATATTATTTTAATAGCAAACAAAGCAGCATAAAAACTATTGAAGATCTTAAAAACATCCCAGCTAAAGCTATCATTATTATTGATGATGAAGCTTATTTTTCTAATAACCAGCAAATCATTAGAACCAAATCACATGAAGAAGCAAAAATAAAGCTTGATTTAACCACCGCAGAAAAATATGAGCTCGCTAAAGCTGCAAGTAAGAGCGGCAAAGTGAAACTTGATGATGACAACTATAACTTAATTGATAGCATCAGGCAGCGTACTTTAAATAAAGCTAAGGAAAATAACATTAATGTCGAAAATCAATTCGCAGTTAAACCTTACCAAGAAAGTACTTCCAAAAAAATATCACGCTGGTTACTCACTTTAACCAGCATAGCCATAAATGTAGCCGGTAGTTATGCATTTGCCCTATTTTTAATGGGGGCAGCTGTTTTCACTGCAGCGATGTTAAGCAATCCAGCAGGTTGGGTCTTGTTATCAGTTTTGGTTATTGGCCAAGTTGCATTGCAGATTCTGCTTAGAAACGAAGGCATGTTCAACTTGCTTAATCCCGGTGCTAGCAAACAAGAAGAAGTTAGAAAAACCTTAGATGAATACGAGCCCAGTGATAAAAAGTACGACGCTATTTTAAAGAACAAGCTAAATAATGAAAAATTAATTGAATTAGAAAATACAAGACAGCAAGATAAAAATAATGATTTTTCAATCAGCATAGCTTCTACAACTAGGCGTAAGAGATCTTATTCCTTATCAGACTTAGGACAAAACCATGAGCCGGAAGTTTCATCTCTAGCTTTTAACAGCTAGCCTAACTAGTTAGAGAGCGATATGAAGCAGAAATTTTTATTATTAATATTATATTTCATGAGCTCTCTAGGCTTTGCTCAAGAAAATTTATTTTATATTCTGAGAAACAATACCCCTGCTCGCATGACTGCGGCACAAAATTCTATTGAAAGCCTTGAGCACCATTATAAAGCTATTGATATTCTTGTTCCTCAAGCTTACCAAATAGATAGTAATGGAGTTGTTTGGGGTTCAGTCGATGCTGAAATTATAAAATTAGCATCTATTCATCAATTAAAATTAATGCCTTTAGTAACTAACACTGGCTTTAATAAAGAAAAAACACATGACTTCCTCTTGGATAACACGGCTCAAAATCATGCTATACAGACCTTGTTATCCATCTGTGAGCAAAATCATTACTATGGCTTGCAACTTGACTTTGAAATGATAGGACTGGCTGATAAAAACGCTTTAACTAAATTTTACCAAACCGCAGCAGATGCGTTGCATAAAAAAGGCTTCATTGTCAGTTTTGCTCTAGCCCCCCTTATTACCGACCCACCTTACTCCTCTGATATTCAAAAAAGGCTTTATGTTAACTGGGAAGGCGCTTATGACTTTAAAAAGCTAGGTGAATCTGCCGATTTTGTAAGCGTTATGGCCTATAATCAACACGGCGGAGCTACAACCCCAGGCTCTACCGCCCACTTCAAATGGGTTGAACAAGTCATCAAATATGCCCTAGCCCATATTCCAGCAAATAAAATTTCCTTAGGTGTGCCAGCTTACTCAACTTACTGGTTTACAGGCACTAACACAGGAGATTCCTCTGGCAAGATTGCAGTAAACTCCGTAGGAATCAGTTATGAAAAAGCCAACCGTTTAGCTCAAAAAAACCTGGCCAATTGGCTATGGGACGATGAAGCAAAGCAAAATATGGCTATCTATCAACGTGAGTGGCTGAATGAATATATATTCTTAGAAGATGCACGATCTTTTACCGCTAAAGCAAATTTAGCAAAAAAATATAATTTAAGAGGGATTTCGGTCTTTGATCTGGGGACTGAAGACCCAAATATTTGGAATGTGATTGTTAAATAAATAACATTTTAAATCAATGGGTTATATGACATTTTTATTTGAAGCAAAATATTGTAAAGAATATTATCTTAGGCCATATTACTGAAGCATTGCAATTGCGTAAGGCTTCTAGTTATTATGTTGGAATTAATTTTATTAACAGAAGGTGTATT
>CAZXFO010000220.1:0-2472 GCA_964639745.1 uncultured Coxiellaceae bacterium
CTTAAAAGAGCATGGCGCAAGACAAGTAGCTGCTTATATTACTCACCCCGTGTTATCTGGCCAGGCTATTGAAAATATTAGACAATCTTCTCTCGATGAGATCGTAGTTACCGACACTATTGCTCTCAGCGCTGAAGCTAAAAAAGAACCGCGCATCCGCAGCATTAGTCTCAGCAATATGATGGCTGAAGCCATTCGACGTATTAGCGAAGCAGACTCTTTAAGCCAAATGTTTGTGGAATAAACTGCCTAAGCAAAATCCTTTCATTCTTTGCAATTTCAGATACAATAAACACCCTTTCACGCTGGTCGCGAGCGTGATGTTTCTAACTTTATATTTAGGAGTTTTACCATGGCAATTTCATTTGAACTTGAAGCACAAGTGCGTCAAGACAAGGGGAAAGGTGCGAGCCGCCGCCTACGTCGTACCGACTTAGTGCCCGCCGTCCTTTACGGGGCAGGCAAAGAGGCTACCCCTTTACAGCTTGACCACAATAAAGTTGTGACTGCTTTGCAAAACGAAGCTTTCTATACTCACATTTTGACTTTACATGTAGACAAGCAACCAGAAAAAGTCATTCTAAAAGACTTACAACGTCATCCTTACAAACCCCGTATTATGCATATGGATTTTCTTCGCATTAAAGCTGATGAAAAACTCAAAATGCACGTACCTTTACACTTTATTGGCGCCGAAAAAGCTCCTGGCGTTAAAGAAGGCGGAAATGTTTCACATTTAATTTCTGATGTTGAAGTTAGCTGCTTACCTGCTAATCTGCCAGAATTTATTGAAGTCGACATCTCTGGCATGAAGGTTGACCAACTTCTCCATCTTTCAGAATTAAAATTGCCCAAAGGTGTTGAGCTTGTGGCTTTAAATCATGGTCACGACTTACCTGTGGCTAGCATTCACTTGCCCCGAGCTGAAGAAACTCCTACGGCCGCTGCTGCTTCTGCTCCAACAGCTACAGAGCAGAAAGGAGAAGAAAAGAAAGAAGAGAAAAAATAGCGTCGCTTCATATCTCCTCCCCGCTTACGCGGGGAGCGTAGATAAACTCCCAATCGAGAACATCCATGTCTATTCGACTGATTGTAGGACTAGGAAACCCTGGGGCCAAATACTCAAACACGCGTCACAATGCTGGAGCCTGGCTGGTAGAAGCACTAGCCCACTCAGCACACTGCTCATTACGCTCTGAAAGTAAATTTCAGGGACTGTATGCTTCGACAAATCTCTTTGATCATGAATGTCATTTATTAGTGCCCACAACCTACATGAATAATAGTGGGCAAAGCGTTCGCGCCCTAACAAATTTTTATAAAATTCCTCCAGAAGATATTTTAGTTGTTCATGATGAACTTGATTTACCAGCAGGCATAGCTAGATTAAAATTTGATGGGGGTGCTGGTGGACATAATGGTTTGACCGATATTTTTGATCATTTACATTCTAAAAAATTCTATCGGTTAAGAATCGGCATTGGTCACCCCGGTAAAGGTAAAGACGTAGCTGATTTTGTTTTGAACCCTCCATCAAAATCTGAATCAATCGAAATACAACAAGCTTTACAGCGCTGCGAAGAAGCATTGCCCTTAATACTCGCAGGCGAAATACAAAAAGCAATGCAAAAAATACATGTAGTTTAACTTGAATTATTAATAGGAATTTTATGGCACTTAAATGTGGAATAGTAGGTTTACCTAATGTTGGCAAGTCAACCTTATTTAATTGCTTAACCAAAGCAGCTGTTGCTGCTGAAAACTACCCTTTCTGCACTATTGAACCTAACATTGGCATCGTACCAATTCCGGATCCACGTTTAGATCAAATTTCTGCTATCGTTAAGCCAGAACGAATCGTACCCACAACCGTTGAATTTGTTGACATCGCTGGCTTAGTCAAAGGCGCAGCTCAAGGTGAAGGGCTAGGGAATAAGTTTCTCTCTCACATCCGCGAAACAGATGCCATTGCTCATGTAGTACGTTGCTTTGAAGATGACAATGTCATTCACGTTGCTGATCGAGTTAACCCAGCAGCCGACATTGAAATTATTAATACAGAACTAGCCTTAGCTGATTTAGATACGGTTGGCAAAGCTATTCAACGCTTACAAAAACAAGTCAAAGCCGGCGACAAAGCAGCAGCAGCCGAAACCGCCCTTTTAGAGCGCATCAAGCCGCATTTAAACGAAGGCAAACCTGCAAGAAGCATGAAGCTAAGCGCGGAAGAAATTGCACAAATTAAATATTTACAATTGCTAACATTAAAACCCACACTCTATATTACAAACGTTTCTGAAGACGGCTTTAGCAACAACCCATTCTTGGAACAGGTTAAGCAAATTGCTGAAACAGAAGGCGCGCAAGTAGTAAGCGTATGCGCTCGTTTAGAAGCAGAGTTGTCAGAACTCGATGATGAAGAGAAAATAGCCTTTCTTGCAGACTTAAATTTGAATGAACCTGGCTTAAACA
>CAZXFO010000221.1:0-2679 GCA_964639745.1 uncultured Coxiellaceae bacterium
ATTAGAATTCAAAAACTCTTGTGCCATGAATTTAGACCAAAAGGAATTGGGGTTGGCGGGTGACATAGGGTTGGTGCAATAGATTTGCCGCGCACCTTCGATGGGATTGTTTGCTGGAAATGTTGCTTCAATACATTCATTTTCAGCGAAGCCAATTGCGAAAGCATATTTAATTGCTATGTTCTGAAAGTTTTTAGAAATGGACGGTGCCCATAGGTGTAAAGCATCAGCCCATAATGGGTAACCTATTAGCGCAAAAGTTCTAGATATGGAATACCAGAGAAACGTTTTAACTGCACTTTCATAGTTTGTCGCGCAATATCCTTTTTGATCTGGTCGTCCGCTAAAACAACGCGTTCTGTTGCAATCCATAAACTGTGCATTCAAACGAAACCAGGGTAGGTTATCTGCAGTTTCTTTTATTCTGCATGGAGTTAAGTCATCCATAAATCCAATAGATAGACCGTTATTTTCTCCATAAGCACACTTGTTTCCTAGCTGTTTAGCATTTGCAGGCAAGCCTCCAATTGTATTGTTACCACGTTCAGATTTTCTTCTGCTGCGCTGAAACATTTTTTGCTTTTGAGAAATCCAATCTCTAATTGGGGTTACCTTCTTATCAAGTGAAACAGATATACTTAGTGGATGGGCTAATAATAATCTACATGCTTTATTTAATTCTTCTTCGTTATCCCAGGACAAATTTTTCAACTGCTTTTTTGTAACCCAAGTGAGATCTTTAATTAGTATTTGTTTGTTGTTTTCTAAGGAATTATTCAATTTTTCTTTATACTTCCATATGGTGAATGCAATAGGAAATTTTCCTTTAATATCAAAAAACTCTTTACCGTTTACAAGAATACCATCGACAAAATCGAATGACATCAAAATAGCGCTGCGCAACGAATTGAAGGTGGGTCTATTGGTTAGCCACCCTGATTTAGTAAACAGAAGCAGTACTGAGTTATCTGGTAAATTGCTTTTAGCGGCATGATCACATATTAGTTTCATTTGCGCTAAGAAACAGCAGTATCTTTCAGCTTTTGCTTCTTCGCTAATTACATCAATAATGGATGGGTGCACTTCATAGTTGGGTTTTTGGGCTGTTCTATCATCATCTCCCCGGTATGGGGGGTTGCATAAAAAGGCTATTGGTTTGTTAAATGTCAATCCTTTTTCCGTCAGAGCGTTATTTAAAATATCAATATACTGCTCTGCGCTTTTATCAAGGAAGTTTAGCCCTTTTGCCTCTTCTGTTTTTGGGACTACCGTGAATTTCCCTTTATGCCAAGTGTCACCTTTCATTCGTTTTTCAACAGCGAAAAGTAATTCTGGTTCAATCTCACTTACAACTTTATGTCTTAATTGTAACGGTGATCTCCAATTTGTAATTAGGTTTCCACTTCCACATGCTGGATCAATAACAATATAATCTTTCCCTAAGTTTGGTATATTTTGTTTGACTAGCCACATTGTAAATTTAGATAAGTCTAGGTCAGTGAAAAAAATACCATTTTGAATCCTGAAATTTTTGTCGACAGTATCTAGTGCTTTATCATATTGTGCAAAGAAATCGTCCATGTTTTCATTTTCAGATAAAGATACATGGTAATTTTCTACAAATTCTTTAAATTTAATTATTTTGTCTGGGATCAGATATTTAATTGGTTCACCATTTAACGTTGCTGCAGTTTGATCGCGATTACTAAGCATTAGAATTGAATTTTCATCCCAGCTGTATATCATTGCGTAAAATGCACCAACGGTCTTGATCGGTTGTGTTTTGTCAAAATATTCGACCATTTGTTTTAGTATTTTAGTAAAATTTTTTAGGGTTATTTTTTTTCTAATTTTTTTACAAGTCTTTAGTGTTTTTTCAAATGATTTTATTTTCTCATTAACTAAAGATTTATCGTTTAAAAATAAGCCGTATAATTGCTCATCATGCCAAAGGTTTTTTTTTAAAATTTTTTGTTTAAGATGTTTGAATGATGGCGCTAATTCTTTGCCAATTTTGCTGGGAGAGATTTTTTTGTTTAGTATCGCCTCATGTATTTCATCAGGTATATCCTCGACTCTCCAAATAGCTAAAAATCCTTGCGCCGCTACCACTACAACTGAAAAATCTAGTGTTTTTTTGTATGCTAATCCTTGAATAAGGCCGCTAAACCAATCGTTAGTTTTCCCTTTCAATTCTAAAACAAAATGCCCGGGCACGTATCCATCTGATCTGCTTGCGTCTGATTGGCGGATAAAGGTTGGGAACAAATTTCTAAAATAACTTATTGCGAGGTCATCATTGGCTTTTTCATTTGGATGGGAGAGAAAGTGAATCAGCCCATCAATATGTTTAGGTAGATTTGTCGTGGTCACTTTCACCTCCTTTATTCCTTAATGGATTAGTAGTCTTTCTTGGATTTTTTCCAATCACATGTAATAAAAGTCCCCAAGCCGCCTTGAATAATGGGTAGCAAAATAGGATTTTAATTTGTTACTTATCTTCCATGTAAATATGTTCTTTATGCATATAGGTGTAATAAGTTAATTATAGTCGGCTTCCGTGAAGTTGCTGGCCGAGTCAAATTATAAAGAAAATCATCATCTATACTTAAACTAACCCCCTCTCAGAGCTTTGTTATGAACTCATCGAGAGCTAATGAAGAATCTTCATTAAATGAA
>CAZXFO010000222.1:0-10248 GCA_964639745.1 uncultured Coxiellaceae bacterium
CAGGCTATAATAAGCAAAATTTGAGAATAAAGTATGAGTTCTACTAGGCTAGTTATATCCAATGAATTGCTGGAAGCTTTGAAACAGCTCCATCAAGCAGCTATAGTGTTTGAAAAAGAGCATACTACTGACGGCTTGTACGACAAGCTTCTTCAAAAACCGCTCAGGGAACAGCGAGATAATACTAGAATAGACTTTGTTGAAGATTTCGTAATTAACTTAACTCACATCAAAATTGCCAAGAATGAAGTTGAAGAAAAACCAGACAAAATTAAATACCAAATCAGCAACGCTGGCATTATAACCACTCCCATATATCGCTTGCTAATTGAAGTCCAATTATTGAGAAATGCTTTTACTAGCGATATTAATCTATATACACTTTTTGATAATGTCCATAAAGAATTAACTCAATTAAAGCTGCAGGCAGAAAAACTCTTACTGTTGGAGTATAAAAATCAGCTTATATCTTTAATAAATACTTTAACATTACTTGAAAATGCAGCCCTACAATATAAAAATCAACATCAAGAAGACAGCTTATATAAAGATGCCTTAAACCAGCCATTAAAACAGCAGATTAAAAGCGCTGAAGGTTTAGATTTCTTCAATGATCTTTTAGAAAATTGCCGTGGCTTGCGCTCCCACCAAAATGATTTTGATGAAAAAGTGGAAAATATTGATATACAAAAAATCTCCGTAAAAGAACTTGAATCACCAGTAAGCAGATTGCTAGTAGAGGTTTCTTTGTTTAAAAATGCCCCTAAAATTAATGCATCCGAGCAAAAAGTCTGCGAAGAAGCCATTAATAGCTTAGATGAACTTGCTCATCTAAATCAGAGATTAAGATAAAGTACAACAAGACTAAAAGCTGTCTTTATCAAGCTAAGCCGTTTAAATCAGCAAACAACATAGCCATATGCTACAACTTCAAAACAACCAGATTCAGATTCATATAGGTAAAGCTAAGCTGTGATTTTAATTAAAACCAGGCTATGATAAGCAAAATTTGAGAATAAAGTATGAGCTCTACTAGGTTAGTTATATCCAATGAATTGCTGGAAGCTTTGAGACAGCTCCATCAAGCAGCTATAGCGTTTGAAAAAGAGCATACTACTGACGGCTTGTATGACAGGCTTCTTCAAAAGCCGCTCAGGGAACAGAGAGATGATACCAGAATAGACTTCGTTGAAGATTTCGTAACAAATTTTGCGCTTGTAAGTAGAGCTCAAGAGAAAGCAATTAGCTCAGAGCACATTAATATCCAAGTAGTTTATGCAGGCTCAATACCCCTACCCATTGCCAAATTGACTTATTGTAGTAAGTTACTTAAAGAAGCTTTTGCGGATGATGCTAAAAAACAAGATACATGTGATTTTGTTATTAATGAGCTAAACAGTTTAAACAACCATATCCAAGGCATACTATTAACCGGCTATAAAAATCATTTTAATACTCTGATAACTCTTTTAAATAAACTTGGAACAGCTCCACAACAATACAAACAAACACACCAAAACGATGTATATTTGAACTAGTTGGAAGCGTCAAATTTTCTATCATACCGCTTAAGTTATAAAAGTGTTGCTCATGAATGCCAGGATTAGCTGCTTGATTGAGCAGAAACTTTTTCCATTCCAATAAAGCATTCTGTATTTTTATCTTAATTTCATCCGAAAAATCTGAAATGTACTGTTGTTCTAAAATATACTTTAAGACTCGCCAAGAAATAGAAACACAGAACTTAAGAAATTTTTCATTGTATTTGATTGGTACTTTATTTTCTTGCAGGAGATGAAATATTGATTCTGAAAAGTACTTCTCCCACTCACTAAATTTACTCTCACAACTTTTGCACAACCAATCTAGCTTTATACCATCTTGTTTCCTCAAGTTAATATTTTGTCCCTCTCTAAGTTTACCGGTAGGAGAAGTATCCTTTAAATAAGTATAGATAAATTTAGGAATTATGTGACTTTCTTGCAGATCTGAATCTTGTTCGCATAATCTACATTTTCCTTGCATCAGAAAGCACCTCTTAAGAGATAATTCTGAATATCTTAATCAATACTCAAGCTTTTGGCAGCATGAAATAGTTCACCCACATCTATTTTGAGTGCTTTAGCGAGGCGTATTAGATTAAGCGCCACAATGTTCCTTTCTCCCCACTCAATACTGCCCATATAGGCGTATCTAGCCCTACATCATAGGCGAAATTTTCCTGAGTGAATCCCTTCCCTTTTCAGAATTTTCTAATCTTTTTGCCTAAATTAATAAGTACCGGATGTAATGACTGCAAGAGGCTCTTATACATTTTAATCGATTTAAGTCGCGTAGGCGGCTCTGTATAATTGTTCAGCGAGGTGCAGACTAGTTACGAGAAATAATTCTGGTTCTTTTATTCTTCTGAGTCTTTTTGTTTTGTAATTGCCTTCACTTCTCTATCAAAATCAGACTCAAAAAGTCGATCTTGAGTGATGCGATATTTTTCAAATTCGCTTTCCGCATGATCTTTGGCGATTTTTGCGCTGATTTTTCCTGCATCTTTTAATATTTCACGCTCATCAAATTCGAGGAATTTATCTAAACGTGTTGCCCAATCCTCCATGGTCATAGGGATTTTACGTTTAGCGCGATCTTCCGCTAATTCCAAGTAGGCGTTAACGATGCGCCCGAGAGAATCGAGTTCCTCTGCTGTAAGATAATTCTTTGCGACAAAGACATCTGTCTTAAGGATTCTTCCATGCGGGGCATTTTCCCAAGTGGTAAGCCCCATATGTTGCTTATTACTATCAGCTCGTTTATGAATAAGTTCAGATGCAGTGTGGCCATGGATAGCAAAGTGCAACTTGTTTTGTACTTTAGCAAAAAATTCGCGTGTAGTAGGCGCGTCTTTGCTATAGTCAACGCTGGTTGCGTATATATCTGTGATCTTTTGATAAAAATGACGCTCACTAAGGCGGATCTCGCGAATTTCAGCCAGCAATTGCTCAAAATAGTCTTCACCTAAAAAGCTACCATTCTCTAGCCGTTTCCTGTCCAGAACATAGCCTTTCATTGCAAATTGATGTAGCACTTGGGTTGCCCACTGCCGGAACTGTGTGGCTCGTTTTGAGTTCACACGATAGCCAACAGAGATAATGGCATCAAGGTTATAAAATTGAGTATTGTAATTTTTTCCGTCGCTTGCAGTTATCCGGAAATTCCGGATAACTGAATTTTGATCAAGTTCTTGTGATTCAAATATATTTTGAAGGTGTTCATTTATTGTTCTAACATCTACACCAAACAGTTCAGCCATCAGCTTTTGAGTTAACCAAATAGTCCCATCTTCATAACGAGCTTCAATGCCTTTGTAGCCTTCTTGTTGAGTAAAGATCAGGAATTCAGAGGTGCTATTGCGAATATTGACCTTATGTTCTGGATTCTTTTTATCCATGATATGGGTTTCCTTACGGAGGACCTAAATAGGTGCCTAAAAATAGTTAGATTTGATCGCATTTTAAAGGACAATATCAAACAAAACAATGAATTAACACGCTTATTTAAAAGGATTTCACATATAAAACAGGTTAATACGGAGTCAGAATTTAGCTCTACCAAGGAGCAAGTCGGTGGTTCAAACTCACCCGAGGGCGCTCAGCTTAACATGCCAAAATGAGTAAGCAGGTAATATTACCTGCATTAGTATCTACTTGTAGGGACGCTGTACCTGCTTAATTTTAAAAATTCCTCATTAGTTACATGCAAGAAGGTTGACAACCTAGCCTCAATGCAAAAGCTCTCATTAAAAAACTATCCACGCTATCCCAAGCTATACGCCTTCGTCCTAACTTATTCAGCTTGATCTTAATTGAGTTAGCCAGTAATCCTGGCTAACTCTTGTTCAATTCACTTTTGTTGATCTAATTCAGCATTTATTAACCAATTGTGCAACGCCTCGTTGCACAATTAGGTTATTTTCAATTTTAAATCTTTTGCTAATTCGCGTTCTAATTCTTCATATGAACATTTGGCCTGGGCATGAGCTATCCGAGTTTCAAATGGGATGGGAAGGGCACATAAAACAAAATCTTGACTTTCTACATAATATATGTATGATTCATACATATACTAGAGGATCGGTTATGTCAGATATAAATAAAATTAGAGAAAGCACCAGAAAAATTATTCAACATCTTGGCTACATGAATAACATGTTTTCACACATAGGATCTGTTTCTCAGTGCTATGCTTTGCAAAAGATTGAAGCTAAATCAATGACAATTTTAGAATTGAGTCAAGCACTCTCCTTAGAGCATTCATCAGCAAGTAGGATTGCAAGAGAACTAGTTAATAAAGGGTACTGTAAATATATTGCTAGTACCAAAGACAAAAGAAATCGATGTCTAGCTCTCACAAAAAAAGGTAAAAAAAAGACCGAGGAAATTCATAATATTGCTAACCAACAAGTAGACTCAGCATTAAAAAAATTAACCAGGGATCAAAAGAAAACTGTATTAGAAGGCATGCAATTATATGCCGAAGCCTTAAAAAATATACATAACGGAGAGTAAAAAATGACTACAGCCTCAGAGATAACAAAATTAACTGACATCAAGAAAATTTGCGAAAATTCAGATTATGAAATTTTTCAAGATGAAATTCTCATGAAGAATGCAACAATTGGAGCAGAACATTACAAGATTGATATTGCTCATTGTACGCCAACTTTTATGCTTAAAGCTGATCAAGCATTCCTAATGATTATTATCCAAGGTAGCAGAAAGATTGATTTTAAAAAAATCAAAAAACATCTTGAAACAAGTAAGGTTAGAATGGCAAGCCCAGAGGAAATTATGGAGATTACAGGTGCCTCAATTGGAAGCGTCTCCATGATTAATCCTGGTCTCAGAACTTTAATAGACCAAGGTGTATCCAATCTTGACTATTGTTATGGTGGATGCGGAATCAATAACTTTACTTTAAAGATTAAATCTGAAGATCTTGTTCAGCTAACTCAGGCAGAAATCGGAGATTTTTCAATTGAACGTTAAAATGTAGCTTACTTCGTGCTTTGCTGCAAATTACAATCACAATACATTTCCCAACCTATGAAACAGGCGCAGGATAATGGAAAACCCTAAGCTAGAGTTTGGAGCTTTCGCTTAAAAACCACTTATCAAAATCTATTTACTAAGCTTGAAATAATGTAGATTCGTTAACTAAAGATCAGGCTCTGAAAATAAACTGCTTTTTGATACAATAAGCAAAATACAAAAACTTATTTATGCCCTCAAATCAAAAATTTCTCGCCTTTATTGCCGCCATGCTCATGGAGCTTTTGACTGGCATGGAGTTTGATATTTTTGTACCGAGTTTTCCTGAAGTTCAAAAATTTTTCTTCTTGTCCCCGTTTTGGGTTGAAGCTTTGCTGTCGCTTAATTTTATTGGTTATTGCTTAGGCCTTTTTTATGTTGGCTCACTTGCTGATCGCTACGGCCGCCGACCTATTATTTTGCTGGGTCTTGCTATTTTTATCCTATCTAGCCTCTTGTGCCTCAATACTCACAATTATCTTTTGTTCTTGTTAGGCCGCTTTTTCCAGGGCGTCGGTGTAGCCGCCCCTGCTGCTTTAAGCTATGTCATCATTTCTGATCATTATTCAATGAAGCAGCAAGCTTTTTTAATTTCTATATTAAATGGTTGTATGAATATCGCTTTTGCATTTGCCCCTATTATTGGCAGCTATTTAACTATCTATTTCCACTGGCATAGCAATTTTGTTTTCTTGCTTATCTTAGGGTTGATAGCCTTTATCATGACACCAATATGCATTCCCAATAATAAGGCTCAGCTTAATAAACATGAAGCCCATTCGACTTATGGCAGCATATTGCGTTGCAAACCACAAATGTTACTCATTAGCAGCTTATTAATTATATTTGCCCCTTACTGGATTTTCTCTGGCATTGCTCCGCTACTGTATATAAAAGATTTAGGGGTTAGCCTTGCTCATTATGGCTTTTATCAAGGCATCTTAGCCTTTGTTTTTGCGCTTGGTAGTATTCTGTTTGGATTCATGATTAAAAATGGCTACGACCATAAGAAAATGATTTACTACTCCATCAGCATTTTTTCTATAAGCTTAATCTGTATCATTATAACCACTATCATCAATAGCCATAGTGCTCTATTAATAACACTTTCATTTTTGATTTTTATTATTGGCCAAATCATACCAAGCAATACACTTTATCCCTATAGTATTAGCTTTATGCCAGAGGCAAAGGCAAAAACTTCAGCTTTTATCCAGGCGGGTAAACTTATTCTTTCTGCTTTAGGGCTACAGCTTGCGGGGTATTTTTATCGTGGGTCTTTCCAAAGTCTTGGTATGATTATCATAGTATTTATCGTTGCCGGCTTAATCACTCTATTCCTTATTTTAAATAACAAGGAAATTAATTCGAATAAACTACAGACCTAATAGATCTCTACCCTATGAGCTATCAAAGCCATTATTCCTACACACTTAATCTACTTGACCAAATTAATTAGGGTTTGAAACCTTTGCTGCACTAGCGTTTTAGTACGCTGAGAAGGGATTTTAGTAATAATATTTTTTGCTTTTTTTATATTAAACGATTTAGGCAAGTCCAATTCAGGTTGTTTTTTAAATAGCCTTGAATTCGCTGGGGAAAAATACAATAAATCAATTAAGGCTTTTTCAGGTGTTGCCATTTTGATTTGCCCTATTGTTTCAAAGCCAAAAAAGAAACTCGGCTGCAAGTGATGAATAGAAAAACTTCCTATTGGCGTCCTATAAACTCTTGTACGGGCCAAAGATACTGCATAAATAGTATGAGGAATTTGAGAAATCATTCCATGATAAAACAAAGCTGTTTGCAAAGAGACATAGCTAGGATAAGGTAAAGTTAAATATTCAGGCAAAATCAGGGGATCCAGCTCCCTTGTAGTTGCCCACTTACCCCGCATTAACCGCACAAATTGCCCTACATGCTCCAATCTTGCCAAGATTTTACTGGCTTGAGCATAAGGTAAATTTAAGCAAGCTGAGGCATCGCTCGTTTGAATAACTGGCTGCTTTAATCTTAAAAGGCGCTCTCTTGCTTCAATCAACTGCATGAGCACACTCCTTCAAGGCAGCAATAACTGTCGATTTAATCTCACCCCATTTCTCTACACTGTCATAGAAAGTTTGATATTCCTCCATCAGATAAGCAACAACCTGTCCTTTAAAATATTCGTAATGCATACCCTTAACGTTTTTAATAGCAGCGGCAATCTCTTCGCTAGAAAAGTTTTTTAGCGAGGGTTTTGCTCCTTGCACATATAACAATTGAAGATCGAAGATATCGCGCGATTGTGTTTCAGTTCTATTAATTAAGGCATTCACTTTGTGTAAAAAAGCAGTATCGCGATCATAATGGTTACAAAGAATTGGATACAGTTGGTATTGATTCATAACCTCAGGGTCAATGGAACTATAAACTACACCTGAATCCAAATTCCGTCTTGAAAATTCAATTTTAGTAGGCACAGGCAAAGACAAATTTTTTATTTGCAACACCACTTTCCAACGTTGAGTAGTATCAGTTTGTTTAGCTGCACTAAACTGCAGAATTTGAATGCCTTTGGCCTCCAATATTTTTTTAAAACTGACGCTTTCTAAAATTTTATTAATATTTTTTTCTAAAGTGCCCTTAGAAATGATAGCCACATCAAAATCTATATCTTCTGAATAACGGATACTTTTCAGAAAAAAACGGAGATTACACCCACCCTTCAGTGCATAAAGCTTTTTATCTAGCTTTCCATCAAGTTGGCGAAGAAAAAGCAGATGAAATTGTTCAATATAAGATTTTGGATTCATAATTCAATGATACGCGTAGTTGTCATATATTACAACTGCGCGTATCATCGAATAGCTTAACAGATTGATTTAAATCAAATTATGAATAGCATTATGACATCTAACTTAAGCATTATATTTAACTGACAAATGATGCAAGCAGTATTCGATACGTGCAGTTGTAAGCTACACGTATCGCTGGCTACTTTAGCTCATTGATAAATTTAGATTAGCAGAATTGTCGGCGTACTTACTAAAATCTATTATCTTGCTATGAAATGCCTCAACTGTTTGGCGATGACCAACGCTGATAATAGTAGAATCAGGCAGCTTACTTTTTAGTAAATTATAAAGATACTTTTCGTTATCAACATCTAAAGATGCTGTGCTTTCATCTAAGAAAATCCAACGCGGCTTATGTAATAATACCCGTGCAAAATTGATACGTTGTAATTCACCTGGAGAAAGCAATTCTGACCAACGTGCTGATTCATTCAAGCGATTGACAAAATGTGGTAAACGACAATCTTCTAACGCTGCCTTAATCTCGTCATCAGAAATATTTGAATCAGTACTCGGAAATAATAAAGCATCACGCAAGCTACCAATTGGCACATACGGCTTTTGCGGTAAATACATAACTTCTGTCTGATTAGGGCGCTCCACTTCACCACTACCAAAAGGCCAAATACCTGCAATAACGCGGATAAATGTACTCTTACCAATACCCGATGGCCCTTTTAACAGATAGCTGCCACCACTGGTAAATTCTTCATTAAGCCCTGTTAACAACAGCTCACCTTGCGGATTATTAATTGATAAATCACGCACCACTATTTTATCTTGGCCTGCTGTTTTGTAGCGCAACTGATTTTGCACTTCAGCTCGAGCTTCTACTTCTGCCATATGATTTAAAAATGTTAGCAACCGCTTCATCACTGCACGCCATTGGGCAATACTGGTAAATGAGTGAACCAAGTAGGACAAAGCATCTTGAATACTCGCAAATGCGCGCAAGCTTTGCATCAAGCCGCCGAGCTGGAAAACTTTATTAAAGTAATTTGGTAGAGCAACCAACAAAGGTAAAAATACTGACATTTGCCCATACCCTGACGTAAACCAAAGCAATAATTTTTGCCTCACGATAATCATATACCAGTTATCTAACACGCTGGCGAATAAGCGGCTTAAAATACCTTTCTCATCTTTCTCGCCACGATATAGAGCAACATCTTCCGAATGGGTACGTAAATCCATCGCTGCAAAACGAAAAGTAGCTTCACGACGTTGCTGCTCAAAATTTAAAGATACAAGTGGTCGGCCAATTTTAAATGTTAAATAGGTTCCTACTAACGAATAAATAATGGCAACCCAAACTAAGTAGCCTGGCAAAACTAAGGTGTAATGTCCTAAAGGAATTTTAATGACGCCTGATAAAGACCATAACACATAAATAAATGCCACAAAGGTTGTTACAGCGCCTATCAATCCTACCACTAGATCTAATGTTAAATTGACTATAGCACCAGCGTCTTCTTGGATACGCTGATCAGGGTTGTCGGTTTGGACTTCAAAATTTTCGAGATAATAATAACTACGCTTTTCCAGCCAACGACTAATGAATTGTTCAGTCATCCACTTGCGCCATCGCAACCCAAAAAACTGCGACACATAATAACGATAAACTGAAACAATAATAAAAACAGCCGCAATAAACATAAAGACTAGCAATAAAGATATCGCTCCCTTGCTGTCATATTGCTGCAAGGCATTATAAAAATTGTTATACCAATAGGTAAAAATAACATCCATCCCTACCAAAAGAATAGTCATGGCGATAAGCACGATGGATAACGAGTAGGCAAAGAATTTATTTTCTGAGCGCCAAAAGGCCGTTAAGAGTTCCCAAGCAGTATACTTTTTAGATTGTAAACCGTTGCTCATTATTTCTTCCTTTATATAACAGCTTAGATATATATTATAGTGATTCATGATTAAAGGATAGGAAATGCGGTCAGTCACCATTTTAATTTCGATTTTATTCTTGCTCACCGGCTGTTCCAACCAACCGCGCAGCAATGATCAAATGGCAAGAAACACAGCAGGAGCTACGCTGGGCACAGCTGCAGCTATTGCTGGCACAGCAGCATTAGGCGCGCCTCGTCCTTTAGTGATAGGCGCGGGTATTGGTGGCGCTGCATTAGGTTATTACCTAACGACTATGAGATTCGATGCTGGCCCAATTTATAGAGCTGGCGGAGAAGTTTACACTCAGGGCGAATATGCCGGGGTCAGCATTCCAGCCTATCGCTTGTTTGAACCCAACAGCTCAGATTTATTGCCCCAAGGTGAAGCTTTACTAGATAGCGCCATCGCCGTTTTGAAACGCTTTCCAA
>CAZXFO010000223.1:0-15345 GCA_964639745.1 uncultured Coxiellaceae bacterium
AAACAGAGAAATATTGGTCACCTGGTAAAACGCTAATACGGATGCTGCCATTATTAGCGGGCGTCAAATAGCGAAATAAGTCGGCGATTTGTAACCCACGTTCAGAATAATAAGTAGGAGTAATCGTGGTGTCATAGTTCGGAGCGATATTCCAATAAAAGGGTATACCGAAATAATAGCCCGAATAAGAATTATTACGGTTTAATGAGCCGACTGTTGGCCAAAGAATGCCAGTTTTACGGCGTGAGTCGATAGGAAAATTCATATAAGGGGTATAGAAAATAGGAATGCTTTTAAATAGTAGTCGAGCATGTTGTGCAGTGCCTCGTCCTGTTTCCTTATTTAG
Organism: uncultured Coxiellaceae bacterium; assembly: GCA_964639745.1. Lineage (GTDB taxonomy): Bacteria > Pseudomonadota > Gammaproteobacteria > DSM-16500 > DSM-16500 > JABDGC01. Next base: position 347 of record CAZXFO010000223.1, read on the forward strand.
TTGAATGTGGCTAGCTTTCACTTGCCAAACACTATGCGTAGGCGGACAGGTTGTATAGCTGACATCGTCAAAATTATAAATGTGGGGTTCATCTTGATAGTATTGCTTGGCTTCGCCCCAGGCACTTAAATGCATTATTTTATGAGGCTTAGATAATTCTAATGCGGAAGTTTCTCGCATCGCCCGTGGGTAATTAGCAGCATTAATCATCCCGCCATATATAGCTGTTCGATAGATTATTCCTGAAAGGAAGTTGGCTTTTGTTTTGATGTCAAAGCGGCCTCTATTGGCAAGTATTAGTGTATTAGGTTCACGTAAATGCAAAGCTTCATCCATATCAACAGCGGTTAATTTTCCTGTTTCAGCATCACGATAGAGATAAGCTTTATTAGCGATAAGTTCGCGTGAGCGATAGTTGATAGTGACCTTACCTTCAAGCGTAGAGATGCCTTTTTGGGCGAAGGTATATTGGTCGCTGGTAATTTTTAATTTTTCAGCTTCTATTAACCCCTCGTCAGATGCCAAGGGTGATTCTAAATAATACCCGCCACAGCGGTTAATAGGGCTTTCAACCCATCCTAAGAGCTTGGCTAATTGTTCTTGGCTATGTTTAACAGAGGTGTAAGTTGGTACGCCAGGTCTAGAGGCAGCTCTCGCAGGATAGTTGAAACCAATAAGAGATAGGCCTACCGAGATAAGCAAAAAAAATATACAGCCTTGAAATTTACTATTGTTTGACATCTTTCTTCCCTGTCGAGGCTGCAGTTTAACGAAAACACTAGCATGATGGAACTATGTATGTGGTAATATTGTGCTTCTGCAAAAGTAAAACTATTTGGAGCTTAAATGTCAGTGTCAGCTTTAAAAACCTGGTTGCAACAAGTTTGTACATTCTCTATTGATAGTCTTGAAGAAATTCCTGGGGACGCCAGTTTTCGGCGCTATTTTAGGCTAAAAAGTGATCAACAAACTTTTATTGTGATGGATGCTTCTCAACAGAGGGATTGTTTTGAGCCTTTTGCTGCTATCACCAAGGCCCTACTTGGGTTAGGAGTCACTACTCCTAAAGTTTTAGCTTTAGACGAAGAAAAGGCATATATGCTTATTTCTGATTTTGGTAGCCGAATTTGTCTAAACGAATTAAATTCCAGCAATGCTGATTTGTTGTATAAAAATGCTTTGGATGTTTTGGCTGTCATGCAAGCATGCCAGGAGATTTCAGATTGGCATATTCCTCGCTTTGATCAAGGCTTCATGCAACGTGAACTGGATGAATTTAAGCTGTGGTTTTTAGAGCGTTATTTGCAGCGCACACTTTCGTATGAAGAACAGCAAATGCTAGCTGAAACTTGCCATTTATTAACAAGTGCTGCAGCTAGTCAGCCTCAAGTTTTTATTCATCGTGATTATCATTCAGCGAATTTAATGGTTTTAGACGATAGCCAAATAGGTGTTTTAGACTTCCAAGATGCATGCTTTGGGCCAGTTACTTATGATTTGGTTTCGCTCTTGCGTGATTGTTATATTGATTGGCCCGATGAGAAAGTAAAACAATGGGTATTTTATTATTACGAAAAATTGCAAGAACAACGGCAATTAGGTAATACAACCTTTACTGAATTTATGAAATGGTTTGATTGGATGGGTATGCAGCGTCATATGAAGGCATTGTTTATTTTTGTCAGAAAATACCTACGTGATAATACAGATCGCTATTTAAAACACTTGCCTCGTACTTTTAATTATTTAAAAAATCAAAGTAGCCGCTATCCTGAATTTCAAGCTTTTTATTGCTTTCTCGAAAGTTTAGGAGAAATAAGCTCAGTCGCACCTCTTGCTTTGGCTGGTGAAGGTTAATTATGCGGGCTATGATTTTAGCCGCAGGCCGTGGGCAACGCATGGGAGCTTTAACGGAAGCAACGCCTAAGCCTTTATTAAAAGCGGGTAACCGCATGCTGATTGAGTACAATATTGATGCTTTAAAAAAAGCTGGCATATCTGAAATAGTAATTAATGTAAGCTATTTTAAAGAGCAAATCGTTGCGGCACTGGGTGATGGTTCACGTTACGGTGTTAGCATCCAATATTCAATTGAAGAAGATCGTTTGGAAACGGGCGGAGGTATAGTTAAGGCTCTGCCTTTGTTAGGAAATACTCCTTTTATTGTGGTAAGCAGTGATATTGTTACTGATTATCCTATTCATGAATTAATGAACAAGCCACTACAAATGGCCCACCTAATTTTAGTTAAAAATCCTGATTTTCATCCTAGGGGTGATTTTTGCTTGAGCGAAAAAAATGAAGTTTATATTGGCCAGCAAAATAATTTTACCTTTGCCAATTTAGGAATTTATCATCCAGATCTATTTTTGGGTTGCCAGCCTGAATATCGTAAGCTCGCTGAGCTATGGAAACCAGCCATGGATGCCGGTAAGATTTCTGGTGAATATTATGATGGCCTTTGGTATAACATTGGTACCCCGCAAGACTTACAAGCATTCGAGAGTGCTTAAATCCCCATTTTCTGCTTAATTTCCCACCTAAGATGATTCAATTCTTCGTTATAGGCTAGATAAACAATGCCTTAAACAATCAGCTACGGGTGCATAAACCCAAATATTCATCCTGTCATTCGATACCAGAAGAGGTAGTAATGTCATTAGCCATCGTATATTGCCGAGCTAGTGCTGGCATGATTTCACCATTAGTCACAGTTGAAATTCACATTTCGCCTGGTGCCCCATATTTAGGGATAGTGGGATTACCTGAAACTGTTGTTAAGGAAAGTAAAGACCGAGTGCGTAGTGCTCTACAAACCGCAAACTTTGAAATTCCTTTAGGACGTATCATTGTTAATCTTGCCCCAGCTGATTTACCTAAAGACGGGGGGCGGTTTGATTTGCCGATTGCTTTAGGTATTTTGGCTGCATCAAAAAAAATACCTAAGTCATTAATTGAAGAATGTGAATTCATTGGTGAGTTGGCATTGTCAGGAGAATTGCGCCCTGTAGCTGGTGTTTTATCAGCTGTTTTAGCAGCCCAAAAGGCAGGAAGGCGTTTGATCATTCCTAAGGCTAATGCTGCTGAAGCAGCATTAGCCAAAAATGAAATGGTTTTTTCAGCAGCTAGCTTAATTGAAGTTTGCTCCTATTTAACTGATCAAACGAAGTTAAGCCTTTGTACCCAAAATGATTTTTCGATCGCGACATCTTCTTCAATAGATTTAGCAGATGTTAAAGGCCAAGCTCAAGCTAAACGATCTTTAGAAATTGCAGCTGCGGGTAAGCACAGCATGTTGTTAGTGGGGCCTCCGGGCACAGGTAAAACTATGCTGGCATCAAGACTGCCTACATTGCTGCCGCCTCTTTCAGATGAGCAGGCTTTGGAAGTAGCTACCGTTGCTTCAGCAAACAGTTGCTTTAATCCAGAGAAGTGGCAACAAATCCCTTTTCGTTCACCTCATCACTCTGCTTCAACTGCAGCATTAGTCGGTGGTGGAAGGCCACCGCGGCCCGGTGAAATTTCATTAGCTCATCATGGCGTACTTTTTCTGGATGAATTGCCTGAGTTTAGCCGTCAAGTATTGGAATCATTGCGTGAACCTCTAGAGTCAGGCTTTATCACTATTTCTCGTGCAGCATTTCAAACAATTTTCCCAGCGCAATTTCAATTAGTTGCCGCCATGAATCCGTGTCCTTGTGGGTATGCAGGTGATATTTATCATGAGTGCCGCTGTTCTTCTGAATATATTCAGCGTTATCGTGCAAAATTATCAGGCCCACTGCTCGATAGGATTGATATGCACCTTGAGGTGCCCGCTATGCCGGCTGACATGCTTTTAACGGAATCAATAAACGAAGAGAGCAGTGTAACGGTGAGAAAGCGTGTTGACGTAGCTAGACTTTTGCAACTGAAGCGTCAGGATAAGCCTAATGCTGAGCTTAATGCTAGAGAGTTAAACGAAGTTTGTCATATCAATGGTGAAGCAAAGAAAATCCTGCAGAATATTATGACTAAGTTTCGTTTTTCTGCGCGGGTATATCACCGAATTTTAAAAGTTGCTCTAACCATCGCCGACCTAAAAGGCAGTGAAATAATCAGGGCTGAAGATATAAGCGAGGCTTTACTATATCGCTGTTTAGACAAGCAAAAAAAGCTACTTTAATGCTATACTATTAGACAGGCGCTTAGAGGAATTGAGATATGCCATTAACATTTTATCCTTATGAAGATGATCTGAAGAAAAATAACAACACCAATCTTGATGAAAAGATTGAGATTTTGCTTGAGGCGGCTGAAAGGTATAAGGCCATTGTTTTAGATGCTCCCGTAGCGAATAAGACCAATCCATCTGAAATAAAGGTTGCTTATAATTGGGATGGTTTGGCTTCAATACTGCGTGAAGTGAGAGAAGCGCACGAAGGAGGCCAAAATGATAAGCGCATTAAATTAGAGCGCTTATTAAAATTAGCTGAAGTCTATGAAGTGCTCAGAGCAGCCAAGATGCAAAAATTAGAAGCGGTACGCCTAGCTTTAGTTAATGAGGCTAACCGATTGCGTAGTGGAGCGTAAATTGCAAGATTTTGTTTGTCGTTTAGAATGCTGTCATCAATTAACTCCGCAGGTTGCCCAAATATTTTTATCAAATAAAGCTGCTTGCTTAAATTATCAAGCAGGACAATATATCAAGGTTGTTCACCCAGATTTAAGCACATCTCCGCTTTCAATTGCTAATGCTCCAAAAAAAGAGTCATCTTGTTTAGAATTCCATTTATATCACCCTAATGAAAACCAGCGAGCAATAAGTATTCTTAATCTGCTTAAAGAAAATAAGCAGCTCATTTTGCGTGGGCCATTTGGTTCTTGTACAGTTAATGCCTTAGCACCCAATAAACCTATAATTTTCTTGGCACGAGGTACCGGTTTTGCACCTATTAAAGCTGTGATTGAAGAGCTTATCCAAAAGCCAGATTATCCAGCTATACACCTTTATTGGTCGGTCGCTGGTTGGCGAGATTTGTATATGCATAACTTGGTTGAGCAATGGGTAAGAACTCTTAAAGATTTTCATTTCACTGCTGTTTTATCACGTGAAGTTCCGACAACAGTTACAGTTAAGTCTGGTAAGATGCCAGAAGTGGTTTTGCAAGATTATCCTGATCTTTCAGTATATCAAGTCTATGCCAGTGGGCCTGAGGCTATGGTATATGCGGCATTAGAAGGCATGCAAGAGCACGGATTAGACCGTAAGTATTTTTATTCTGACTTATTTGATTATGTACCGTGATGATTTATAGCCAACCCCCAGCTTGTGCTGGGGTGCTGATGCTGTCATGCCAGCGCAGGCTGGCATCTATGAGTTGTACCGAAGAGGGAAGATTCCTGCTTGCGCAGGAATGACAAATCAGAGGCGAAAATGACAGAACTAAGTCTTGGTTACCCAAATCCCCTGTGAGGAGGTTGCTCCGGCTGGGGCTGGCAATAATTAACACTCAACTTCAATAAGACCCTTTAACTTTACCATGGCGTTTTGCTCGAGTTGTCTGATTCGCTCGGCAGACACTTGATATTTTTGGGCTAATTCTTGCAAAGTCGCTTTGTTTTCGTTAAGCCAGCGTGCTTGCAAAATTTCTTGGCTGCGTTCATCTAATTGCTGCAGCGCATTATAAAGTGAATTATTCGATTGTGATGACCAATCTTCGCTCTCTAAATGAAGCGCTGGGCTAGCATTAGGATCGCTTAAATATGCTGCTGGTGCAAATGTGTCTTCATCATCGTCATCTGCATGACCATCAAATGAGGCATCAGATTGATAAAGTCTCATTTCCATCTCGCGAACGGCCTCAGCTTTAACCCCTAAATCTTTAGCTACTTCATTTACTTCTTCAGGAGTCATCCAGCCTAAGTGTTTTTTTAAGCCGCGTAAGTTAAAAAAGAGTTTGCGCTGTGCTTTAGTCGTGGCGATTTTTACAATACGCCAATTTTTTAATACGAAATCATGTAATTCAGCTTTGATCCAATGCATTGCAAATGTGACTAACCGCGCACCAATATTAGGATTGAAGCGTTTGACGGCTTTCATTAAGCCAATATTTCCTTCTTGAATAAGGTCAGCTAATGGTAAGCCATAGCCTAAATAACTTTTTGCGACTTTAACCACATATCGTAAGTGTGCCAAAATAAGTTTTTTTGCGGCTTCAATATCATGATGTTGATGGAGTCTACTTGCTAGTTCAAGCTCTTCTTCTTGGCTTAGCATGGGTATGCGATTAACCTGGGCGATATAGGCTTCTATCCCCCCTATGGGCAACTGGCTTTGTATAGCGTGTAAGCTCATTTCAGTTGTCATAATGACCTCTATAGACTGCTTAACCAGGGCTGTATTTTAGCACTCTTTATGTGAGAGTGCTAAGACCTTTTATTCAAAAAGGGCAGCTACGAACTCTTCAGCATTAAACGGCCGCAAGTCATCCAAAGATTCCCCTACGCCTATGAATTTTATAGGAATATTCAATTGCTTAGCTATGGCAAAAATAATGCCACCTTTAGCCGTGCCATCCAACTTAGTTAAAACTAAGCCAGTGACACCTATAGCCTCGTTAAATTCCTTAGCTTGGTTGAGAGCATTTTGGCCTATGGACGCGTCCAGTACTAATAGAGTTTCATGGGGGGCAGAGGGGTCTAATTTAGTGACGACCCGCTTAACTTTTTGTAGCTCAGTCATCAGATTAGTTTGGGTATGTAATCTTCCTGCAGTGTCAGCTAATAATACATCAATATTGCGAGCTTTAGCGGCTTCAAAAGCGTCATAAACAACCGAGGCTGGATCTGAGCCGGGTTGCTGAGAGATCACAGCAATCTGGTTTTTTTCTCCCCAGGCTTGTAGTTGATCGATAGCTGCCGCACGAAAGGTATCTGCAGCGGCTAGCATAACTGATTTATTGTCTTGTTTGAGATGATGCGCCAGTTTACCTATGGTGGTTGTTTTGCCTGAGCCATTAATCCCAATAACTAATATCATGTAAGGCTTTTTACCGCTGAGTTCAAACTGTTTTTCACTAGGTTTTAAAAGATTGACCATGTCGACTTTTAAAGTGGTTATAGCGGTTTCAATGTCATTCAATTCTTTGCGTTTTAATCTTTGAGCAAGGTTATCGATAAGATATTGGGTTGCCTCAACCCCTACATCAGCGAGAAGTAGCTGAGTTTCTATTGTTTCAAAAACTTCCTCATCGAGCTCTTTTTTGCCGAGTAGAAGCGTTCCTAGCTTATCTGTGAAGCTAGTTCTTGTTTTGGTTAGGCCGTGTTTGAGCCGCTCAAAAAAACCTTGTTTTGCTTCAGTAGTTTTTGAGTCAGTATTTTTATTGCGTTTTAAAATATTAAACATGTGGCACTCGCGTTGCAGGATCTCGTTTCTTACCTTCGCAAAAATGCTCGCAAAAAGGAAGCGTTTTGTTTTATCTTAGGCACATATTATCAATAAGCGAGCAACTATGAGAGGGCAAGTTAGAATCATCGGCGGTAATTGGCGAGGAAGAAAATTGACCATCCCTGAAGTGTCTGGTGTGCGGCCTACCCCTGACCGAGTTCGTGAAACATTATTTAACTGGCTTGCGCCAGTGATGCCAGGCGCTCGTTGTCTAGATCTTTTTGCTGGAAGCGGTGCTTTAGGGTTTGAAGCTTTGTCGCGGGGCGCTGCTTTTGTCATGATGGTTGATCAATCACCGCTGGTTATTAAGGCTTTGAGGAGTCAGTTGGCTGCATTTAAAGGCGAAAATGCCGAAATAACTCAGGCAACTCTTCCTGCACAGTGGCCATTAATACAGAAACCATTTGATATCGTGTTTCTAGATCCGCCCTATAAAGAAAACCTTTTATTTCCTATTTGTAATATGCTGGAAGAAAAAAAATTTCTTGCTGATTCGGCATTGATTTATCTAGAGAGCGATCAGCCAATTGAAAGCTGCAATCTACCGTCTAATTGGAAAATTTTGAAATGCAAGAAAGCAGGGCAAGTTGGTTATTATTTAGCAGAAAGGACAGGAGTCGTAAATGAAACAGTTGATTCAAACTAATCATGCACCACAGCCTATAGGTTGTTATTCACAAGCAATTAAAGCCGGTAATACAGTTTATTTGTCTGGGCAGATTCCTTTAGACGCTGAAGGAAAGCTTATTACAGATGATTTTAAATCTCAGGTTCATCAAGTTTTTAAAAATCTTGCAGCAGTAGCAAAAGCTGCTAGTGGCGAATTAAATAATGTTGTAAAGATCACTGTGTTTTTAATTGATATAAATAACTTAGCTTTAGTAAATGAAGTGATGGAATCTTATTTTCAAAAGCCTTATCCAGCCAGGACCTCAATAGCAGTAGCCTCGCTTCCCAAAAATGTTGCTGTGGAAATTGAGGCTACAATGATATTGGGTTAACGATCTAGTTAATTCCCTGATTACGTAAATACATGGCTTGGAGAATCTTATAAGCCGAGAACAGTTGGTAATCTTCTTTGGCAAGAAGATAGTCTGAAGTTTTCGCTAATTCTGTTTGTATGCCATTACCATTAGCGTTGGGATTAGAAGTTTTTGCTCCAGGTAAATGGTTTTTTAATTGATATTCTTTTAACGGCTCAAGCAGTGCCATGTCGTCTTTTTTATCTGTAACAATCTGGAAGTCTTCAATATAAATATCAGGAATAATGCCTAAGTTTTGGATAACTTTACCGGATGGTGTGTGGTAAAGCGCGGTGGTTAGTTTGACGGCATGGGTTTTATCTAATGGTATAACAGTTTGTACAGATCCTTTGCCGAAACTTTGGCTACCTACAATTAAGGCGCGTTTATAATCTTGTAAAGCACCAGCGACAATTTCAGAAGCGGAAGCTGAACCGCCATTAATTAAAGCAATCATTGGAGCGCCATCTAGAATGTCGGTTCCATTGGCTTTAGCCGTATATTGAGCTTCTGGGATCCTGCCTTCTGTATATACGATGGTTTTATTAAAAGTAGTTAGTTTAGCGCTATCTAAAAATGTATTGGCAATTTGTACTGCCATGTCAAGTAAGCCGCCTGGGTTGTTGCGTAAATCGAGAATTAATCCTTTAAGCTTGCCGCCTGCGGATTTTTTTAGATTTTCCACGGCTGTTCTTACGGCATTTGATGTTGGATCTTGGAATTGGCTGATGCGTACATAGCCAAAGCCGCCATCTAATAATTTACTTTTTACACTTTGAATGCGGATGATTTCACGTACCAATTTAAATACTATAGGTGTTTTTTCGCCTTTACGAATAACTGTTAAAGTAAGATCGGTACCTTTGGGGCCGCGCATATTTTCGACGGCTTCATCAAGAGTCATTTCACTCACTAATTTACCGTTGATGGCAACGACAAAGTCGCCAGCTTTAATCCCTGCTTTTGCAGCGGGAGTATCATCAATGGGGGTAATGACCCGTAACACCCCGTACTGCGGAGTGACTTCAATTCCTAGTCCTCCAAACTCTCCGCTGGTGCTGACCAGTAAGGTCTTGTAGGCTTCTTTGTCTAAATATTCAGAGTGAGGATCTAAGCCGCTAACCATCCCCTTAACAGCATTATCAAGTAGTTTTTCGTCGCCAACTTTTTCTACATAAAAGTCTTTGATCAAAACGATAGTATTTGTAAAACGCGCAACATCGTCTTCTGTTAATGAGCTCTTATCAGATTTGGCATCTGCAGGATGCGTACTGTTATCAGAATTTATGCTTGGAATAGAAGGTGTGGTAGATAAATCAGTAGCAAAGAGCGATGTAGAAAATACGAAAAGCAAAGCAATAACCATAATCCTTAAGTGTTTCATTGGCGGTATCCTTGTGTCGAATCTCGTAGCTGAAGGAACATATATGCTTTAAAAACATTATAACTTAAATTTTTGTTTCTGCTCGCTTTTGCGTTATATTTTAATAGGTTGACATTGTGTTTAAATGAGTTTAACTGTAAAAACTGCTTACTTATATTGAATATAAAGGAAAATTTATGGCCCATTGGCGAGACTCGGCTCGAAACGTAACTTTATGGGTTGTTGATTTTAGAGCTTGTTTTCCGCTTTTGCTCTTTTTGTTGCACATTCGGTTGTGGACATTTGTTGTTGCCATGGCCTTTACTGTTTTTTTCGCAACTATTCAGTATTACGGTTTTACTTTAAATGTCTTTTTACGGTGGCTGCGTGCTTTTGCAGCGGGGCCGCGTAAAATTGCACAACCTTGGTGGCGGAGGTAGGCTTAATCATGGATGTTACACAGCAGTTAGTGAAGGTAGCACAAGCAATGGGTGTGCGTTTCAGTTTAAATGGTCGCCCTATGACGGCCGAAGAGGTCTTTATGCCGACCGGCTTACTTCCTGCGATTGCTCGTCGTGCTGATCAGTTGAGTTCTCTCTGTTTGGGTTATGGGATAGGGGCTACGTTTGATCAAGCAGAAGGGTCAGTGTTGGGAGTAAAAGCTGTTTTTGATGAAATTACTCCGCATGTATTAAGGATGTTATGTCTGATTGATGTAGTATCCGAATTAACAAAAGCGACGCCCAGAGGCGATACTACGCCGCTCGATCAATTGATGTATGATTAATTAACCAAAGAATTGATTAACGCCGTCTGCAGTAGCAATTTCGCCCCTTAAAATAGCTAACACAGTTTCACAAATGGGTAATTGCACGCTGTGTTGCTTTGCGAGCTGAACGACTAATTCTGCGTTGTGTTTGCCTTCTACTACTTGACCAATTTCTTTCTCTGCTTGGTCTTTGCTGATGCCTCTGCCAAGAGCTAAACCAAAACGTCTATTACGGGATAGATCGTCCGTGCAAGTCAGTATTAGATCTCCCAAGCCAGCTAAACCTTCAAATGTTTTATAATCAGCACCTACGGCAATACCAAGAGAAATCATTTCATTAAGGCCGCGAGTGATTAAGGTGCTGCGGGCATTAGCACCAAGCTTCATACCATCGGTGATACCAGCTGCTATCGCTAAAACGTTTTTGACGATGCCGCCTATTTCGACACCTTTTAAATCTTTGCTTAAATCAATATGGAATATGGAGCTATTAAAGCGTTCAAACATATCTTTAGCAAACTGCTCATCAAGGCTTGCAATAACTACAGCAGTTGGTAATCCAGCTGCGACTTCTTTTGCAAAAGAAGGGCCTGATAATATGGCATAGGCTGGTTTTGAGCCTAAAATTTCGCGCATGGTTTCGTGCAGTAATTGTTTTTTTTCAGTATCCATCCCCTTAGTCGCACATAAAAAACGGTGAGAATCTCTCAGTAAAGGTTTTATGTTCGTTAAGGTTTCTCTATAACCAATTGAAGGAACTGCAATGAGAATATCTTCTGCTCCGGAAATTGCTGCCTCTAAGTCGCCTGTGGGGTGGATAGTTTCAGGAAAAGGATACCCAGGAAGGTATTGGTTATTGGTATGTTCAGCCAACATAGCTTTAACTTGCGGAGCTTCGATGCTCCATAAGTTAATATGTTGTCCACGTCGTGCAAGATATAGAGCAAGCGCTGTTCCCCAAGCACCCGCTCCTAATATTGTAATTGGCTTTAGTTCAGGTCTATTCATGCTTAGTGCACTTTACCTTCTTCATTGCCTTTTCCGCCTTGTTTCTGCTGTTCTTGGTGTTGATTATAAAGTGCATCAAAATTTACTGGTGCTAGTAAGAGTTGAGGGAAGCCACCACGCACAACAAGATCTGAAATCGCTTCACGAGCATAAGGGAACAGAATGTTGGGACAAAAACTGCCTAAAGTATGATGGAGTTGGTCTTGGGTTAGGCCAGTAATCATAAAAATTCCAGCTTGGTGTACTTCAACTAAAAAGGCTGCCTTGCCGTTACTTGTTACATTAGCCGTTATGGATAATATAACTTCATGTTGGTTTTCTTGTAAGCGAGTGCTTTTTGTTTCTAAGTTAAGTTGAACTTCAGGTTTCCATTCTTCCGTAAAAGTATGCGGCGTGTTGGGCGCTTCGAAAGAGGCATCTTTGATGTAGATGCGCTGTATTTCAAAATGAGGGGTTGCTGATGAGTCATTAGCGGCAGAATGTTCGGGTTTGTTTTTCATTTTTACCTATTTCCTTTAATTAGTTAGAGCAGTTTACCTTATTGATTTAATACTTAAAAGATAGCTCAGGGTTTCTTAATGAAAAACGCGCGAACTACCTAAATTGTTTATATGCTACACATAAGCCAAGCTTCTGCTGGCACTAATTCTTCCTTCTTGGTTTCCCATCGCGTAAGAGCAATGAGAATGGCCGAGCATAGCTTATTTTTTAACTACTGGCATCTCGGCGTGGATCCAGCTATTCATGCCACCACCTAGAACATGAACATGAAAACCCTGGCTTTTGAGCTCTGAAGCTATTTTAATGGATTCTTGTCCTCTAGTGCAGACAAAAACAATGGGTTTGGATTTGTACTTATCCATTTTTTTGATATTAGCTTTAAGTTCGGTGACAGGTAATGAAATAGCTCCTACTATATGCCCTTTTGCAAAAGCCTCAGTCGGCCGTGTATCAATAACAGTAGCGTTTTTATGATTAACAAGTTGTGTTAATTGTAATGGAGTAATGCGCTGTGCGCTGGTTTTAAGGCGAATAAGCTCGATGACAAATAATAAAGCAGCAACCGAAATGAGTGCAAGGCTGAGTGCCCAATGGTTTTGAAGAAAAATCGATATTTCTTGCATAGAGACCTCATTAAAAATGCGGAGAGTTTAGCATAGGTGAGTACGGCTTTACATCAGTCCTAATTAAGTTTTTTTGTACGAGCAACGCACCAGATTTCAACCTTATGTGCTCCGCCCTGCAATAAAGTTTTAGTTAATTCTTTAACGGTGTGGCCAGTGGTCATGACATCATCAATCACAGCAATATGTTTGTTTTTAACATTTTGTCTAAGGCTGAATGCCTTAGCAATATTTTGTTTGCGATGTGGGATATCGAGGTTCATTTGAGCCGATGTATTTTTAATTCTTGTTACAGCTTGACTGACTAGAGAGATTTGTAACCGTTTAGAAATTGGGCGGGCAATCTCAAGAGCTTGATTGAAACCACGCTCTTTAAGTCGTTGGGGGTGTAAGGGAACAGGAACCAGTAGCTCAGGTAATGGTTTATTGTAATACCAGTCGGTCCGGATTTTTTCTGCCATTAATTCACCTAGTATTCGCGCATTAGCTAATTGATGTTTAAATTTAAGATCATGAATCATGTAGGTGACAGGGGGGCGATACTCGAATAGGGAATAGCAAGCAGAAAAAGCAGGAGGAGCCAAGGTGCATGGTCCGCAAAGTTCTGTGCTGAAGATTTCTGCTCCACAAGACATGCAGCTTTGCGTTAGAATAGGCAGATCTTTGAGACAAGCACTACAAAGGTCTTGAGGACGATCAGCTAATCTTTCACATGAGATGCAGGTGAAAGGTAAGATCCACGAATAAACTTGATGAACTATTTCTATGAATTTTTCAAACATTACAACTCCTGGTAATTATTCCAATGGGGCATTCTTGGCTCAAGAAGCGGGAAGAGGGTTACTATCGCGATTAGATTTAATGAAACTAAATCCTCGGCATATCTTGGATATGGGTTGTGGGGCGGGGCTAGATATTATTTCATTAAAAGAAAAGTTTCCTCAGAGTTTGGTGAGTGGCATAGATCTGGCGAGGGAATTTTTACAGGCAGGAAAAAAATATGGAGCAATGATTCAGGCAGATGCCAGCATTCTACCTTTACGTTCAGGCGTTGTCGACGTAGCCTTTTCAAATATGTTGCTACCCTGGTGTAAAAATCCCTTGGTCTTTTTAAGTGAATGGCGCCGAGTGCTACGACCTGGTGGATTGGTTATTTTTTCATGTTTGGGACCTGATACCTTCAAGGAAATAGTGGGCGGTGAGTTGCTGCCTAGTCTTGTAGATATGCATGATGTGGGTGATGCCTTGTTATCTCAAGGGTTTATAGATCCTGTATTGGAGGTTGAGGAAATTACGCTGACTTATCGTAGCCTAGAGCAAATGGAGCAAGAATTGCAGCATAGTGGCATGTTAGTAGGGGCATTAGAATCTAGTCAAAAATTAGAAGTAACTTTTGAGATTGTTTATGCTCATGCCTGGTGTCCGATTAATAAAGGGTTTAAGCCTGATGCCAGCGGCGAGGTCAAAATTCCTATATCGCAATTAAAGAACCGTGGTCGTGCTTAGTAAATGGGTGTTCTGTTGGAGCCGCAGTAAGACCCGCTGTTAATGCAATATTATCGATGACACTTAACCGAAAATTCGGTATCTTACTGTGGAGCAAGGAGGGATTAACCCATGGTATTTATAGCAATTTTGTTAGCGCTAACATTGGAACGTTTTTTTGATTGGGGCCATTTGCGTCGTTGGGAATGGTTCGATCGATACTGTCAGCAGGTAAGCCCCTATGTTGATCGTTTAAGTCCTCCGCTGCGTCTCACCACTTGGATATTGCCTTTAGTGCTTGCTGTAGGATTAGTTGAACTCATCCTAGCGGGTTGGCTATATGGTTTTTTACGTTTTCTATTCGATTTTGTGGTTCTCCTTTACTGCTTTGGCCCTGCAAATTTTTGGGCAAGAATATATGATTGTTTACAGGTCATGCAGCAAGGTGATACCCAGTTAGTCGACTTGCGCGTTAAGACAGCTTTTCCTTATATTGCAAGCCCAAGCCCGCAGGCTTTGCATCAAGCATTGGTGCGAGCTATTTATGTAGAAGGTAACCAAACCATTTTCGCTGTATTATTTTGGTTTGCAATTTTAGGCCCTATGGGCGCTGTTCTTTATCGTTTAACGGTAGTTGCTAGCAACAGAGCAACCATAGAAATGGCTACCATAAGCACTCGCTTATTGGAGGTGTTGGACTGGTTGCCTGCGCGTTTGTTAGGATTTTTGTTCGCTTTGGCAGGCCATTTTGTAAAAGTGATGGCCGTTTGGAAAAAATATGCTCAGTTAGGTTTAAGCG
>CAZXFO010000224.1:0-2424 GCA_964639745.1 uncultured Coxiellaceae bacterium
AGAATGAGTTCTTCTACCATTTCACCAGTAACGACATTACCTGCCATAATGACTTTGTTAGGGAATAGTTCGCGGATTTTTTCTAAACAAGCCACAAAACGTTCAGTGTAACCATTGGCGACATCTAAGCAAATAAAAGGCACATCAATTTCAGCCATAATTTCTTGTAGTTTTTTGAGATCATTATCTGAAATGCCTAATGAAGCCCAGCAATAAGATAATATTTTGGGGTTTGCTGCTGCGAATTGTTTCCAGTCGGCAGTAGAGATGAATTTATCTAGGCCTGTCATTAAGTGGTGTTCGGACAATGCCTTAGCCATACCAAAAGTGCCAGTATGGTCCATGTTAGCAGCAATAATGGGTATGCCTTGCCAAGTAGTACCTGCATGTTTAAAGCGAAATTCTCTTTCCAGATTTACTTCAACGCGCGACTGAAGTACGCTGCGTTTGGGACGGATAAGCACATCCGAGAAATCAAGTTTAACATCATCTTCAATACGCATGAATTTTTCCTGTAAAAGTGGGTAAGCGCTAATCCTAAACCACGAAATGATGTCATATTGTATGGGTGAAAGCAAAGATCCTGCGCCAATTTAAAGGTGGATAAATATCGAACAGCGTGGGTGGCCTCGCAAGAACAATAATAAAGAGTTCTGATTTACATTAACTCATTGAATTAAATGGATATTTATTTCAGAACAGCTGTGAATTGATAAGCTTAAAACCATAGCTGGGTACTTACCACACATATGAAGGAGATGCCTATATCTAGAAAGCAGCTTATCAGGCTTGGCTAGCATGGCGAGAATTAACTGCAAGTAAATGCTGTAACTATTCTAAAAATTTTCCTTTACGTGCTCCACCAAAGTCGGTAAGTTGCTCACTCAGAAATGCGTCAGCACTATTAAAAGTTGTATAAAGTGTTTATGCACCACTTTTGGTTTGTTAAAGCGAATATCTTAGTCGTAAAGGTTCTAAATATGACATCGAAAAATTTCTTCAAGCTAAATACAGTGGCGTGGATTAAAGTGGTTATTAGCTTAGCATTGCTATTTTCATCGCTGGCCTTAGCTGCATCGAATGATATTTATACCTTTAATACAGAGGAAGATAGTCGGCGCTTTAATAATCTAACACAAGAATTGCGTTGTTTAGTTTGCCAGAACCAAAGTCTTGCTGATTCAGATGCAACTTTAGCAAAAGATTTGCGCCATAAGATTTATATTATGATTAATGAAAACAAATCGGATCAAGAAATAAAACAATTCTTAGTAACTCGCTATGGAGCTTTTATTTTGTTTTCTCCCCCTTTTAGTTGGAAGACCAGTATATTATGGCTATTCCCTGCTATTTTATTGTCAGCAATTTTTGGCGGTTTACTGATCAGGAAAAGACGCCCTTAAATATGTTATGATGAGCCTTTTGGGATGTTACACAAAGGATTGAGTCATGGCCAAAGCGCCACGTAATAAAAAGGAACCTCTTATAGGGGTTTTAGGCTGGCGAGAATGGGTATCGTTACCAGAGCTGGGGCTACATAAAATTAAAGCTAAAGTAGATACAGGGGCACGAACTTCTACCCTGCACGCGTTTTCTTTGCAACCTTTTACTGAAAATGGACAAGAAAAGATCCGTTTTGACATTCACCCACTGCAACATAACACTCAAACAGTGGCTACCTGTGAGGCAGAGGTTGTAGATATAAGATGGGTGACTGATTCAGGCGGTCATAGTGAAGAGCGGTATGTTATTAAAACACCCTTAGTAATTGATGGGCATACATGGCCAATTGAAATAACATTGACGGAGCGTGACACAATGTTATTTCGTATGCTATTAGCGCGTAACGCGATACGTGGTCGGTTTTCAGTAGATCCCGCACGTTCATTTGTAATGTCAAAAAAATTAAAGGCTAGTTTATGAAAATTGCAATTCTCTCAAGAAGAAAAAACATTTATTCCACTCAAAGATTAGTGGAAGCTGCGGAAAAACGTGGTCACCAAGCTGATGTGATCAATACCTTACGTTGTAATATGAATATAACCTCTTCTCACCCTAATATTTATTATCGCGGGGCGGTTCTCGATCGTTACGATGCTGTTGTTCCGAGGGTTGGTGCTTCTATCACCTTTTACGGGGCGGCAGTGGTTCGGCAATTTGAGATGATGGGCGTATTTTGTTTAAATGATTCAGTAGCGATTACCCGTGCCCGCGATAAATTACGCTCGTTGCAATTATTATCTAAGAAAGGTATTGGCTTACCTATTACCGGCTTTGCTCATTCACTCGATGAAACTCAAGATTTAATTAAAATGGCGGGTGGCGTACCATTAGTGGTTAAGTTCCTAGAAGGTACGCAAGGTATTGGTGTAGTATTAGTAGAATCTTTAAAAGCTGCCCGCAGCATCATCGAGGCGTTTTTAG
>CAZXFO010000225.1:0-3001 GCA_964639745.1 uncultured Coxiellaceae bacterium
TCGCTCTTTCCTTTAGAGGCTAGTTTCATATGGGTAATCCATAGAACATAGGGTGCATTTATGCGTTGGTTAAAGTCAGCTATGGTTTTTCTAAGCTGCAAAAGAAATTTTTCAAAAGAAATATATTGAATATGAGAAGCAATTTTTTCTGCTAGCATGTGTATTTCGGGTACAGCTCGGTGGTTCTCAACCCAAGCTTGCGTTGATGCAAGGTTAGGAGGGCTTTCAAATAAGGGCAAAATAGTGGGAAACTCAATGCCGGCTTCGCGTGCTAGTTTTAGATGTCTTGGGCGCATGTCTTAAATTTCTATAAAACTGAAGAAGGGATTCTACACTATTATTATTAAGGAAATGTTAAATCATATGACCTTACTGGCTATACGGGTTTACGGATGATTAATTTCTAGCCTAATAAAGGTGATATATGAAATATGAAAGTGGTGTGCAAAAAGATATTCTAATAGATAAATACAAAGAATTTTATGATGAATTTAAATTAGATAAAGCATTCGAATGAATTACCAATAATATTGCTTTCTTGTTTGGTAAATATCAATCTTCTCAAAACAGAAGAAAAATTATAGATGTTCTTGCTTATAAGCGTGAGCCGCTTCTAATAAACATAAAAAAATGTCCCGATTTTATTAAAATACTTTGTGCGATATGTGAGAAGAACAAAGCCTTATTCTTCGAAAAATTAATTAGTAATAGTGATGCTAAAAATGGAAAAACTTTTGTAAGTAAATATATTGATCATGCTAGATCAGCTACATTTCAAAAGCCGCGATCCAAGATTTTGTTATAGATTGTATTTCTTAGCATTATTCTTGTTATTTGTTGAATGCCCTTAGCTGATTATCACTTTGCTGCGCGGTTTTTATTGTTTGCACTCTGTACGTGGCGCATTAAGATTTGCCTGACATAGGGTTGGTAGCCAAGTCCATCACGGAAGGCTAGGTTTTTCAGCTCAGTGAGTAAGCTTTTAGGTAAGCGAATTGCGATGCTTTGTTGGCCTAGATTATTGTCTAGGCTTTTTTCGCGTTCAGGTGAAGCTCGACGAACATGCTTTTCTGAGGCGCCAAGATTGCGGTTATCCCAACTGCTAATATTGTTTTTCTTGGGTTTATTCTTCATAAATTTTACCTCAATAGATTGAGTCTCATAGGCAGGAAGATATTGGTAAAAAGATTGGTGAGGGAGATATTGGTGGGCCCACTAGGACTTGAACCTAGGACCAAAGGATTATGAGCTTTGATTAAGATCCAAAGCATGAGATATGAAAGTAAAGTTAGTTGCTCAAGATAAGTGCGAAAATAGTAGAGCCTAAAAGTAAATTGGTGCTCACGCTTTCTAGCTTTATAAATTTATATGAATTTTCACAGTTACTCTTTAATTAAATTTCACAATATGTGCCGATCGCGATAGTTCTGTTATAAGGTAATTGGAAGAACTCAATATCTACTGCAGCATTACGTATGAGAAATGCAAAAAGTTTTTCCTGCCAGAAAAATAAAAGAGTACGTTTGCGGCGTGTTGCTATAACGCTCGGTATTTCTACTAAGAAAGTTGCTTGAGAAATATCTAAAGAAAAAGGGAGTATTTTCATTTTATTAGCTAATGCTAAGGTGTCCGGTATATTGATTACATCCATAAATCCAAAATGTAATATTAAATGATAAATATTTTTACCAGGATTGGTTAATACACAACGTTGCTCATTTGAAATATAAGGGTGATTTTCTGCTGTTATACTAACAATTAACACATGTTCAGGCATGATGCGATTTAGTTTGAGATAGTGAAGCAGTCCGCCACCGCTTTTATCGTAAGAGTCAGCAATAAAAATCGCAGTAGAATTTGGTAGATAGTTTAATTTTTGATGGCTAAGCTGATCAATAATATTTTTCAAATCAATTTTTTCTACATAATAAGATGATCGTAAATATTCCATTCCCTTTTGCCATGTTGCCATGATAAACGCACATACTGTTGCAAATAGTAGAGGGACCCAGCCGCCGCTGATAATTTTTTGAGTATTGGCACCTAAGAAAGCAAAATCGATTAGTAGAAACAATGAAAAGACACTAACTACTTTTAGTATCGACCAGTTCCATTGTTTATGAGCAACATGCATTACCATAATAGTCACGCCAAGCATTACTAAATTAACAGCAATGCCATATGCGTGTGCTAATGCACTTGAATTTTTAAAAGTAATAACTAAGAGAAGAGTGCCGATGGCAAGAATGGCGTTCATTTGTGGCACATATATCTGGCCTTTTTCTTTTTCAGAAGTTTGTATGATTGATATTCGTGGGTATAGGTCTAACAAAACAGCTTGCTTGGCGAGTGAAAAAGTAGCTGAAATGACCGCTTGTGATGCAATAATAGTTGCCATTGCAGCAATGATTAATAACGGGTAGGAGAACCAGGAGGGCGCAATCGAATAAAAGGGATTAACGATAGCGTCGGGAAATTTTAATAGATAAGCCCCTTGACCAAAGTAATTGAGAAGGAGCCCAGGTAAAGCGATTGCAAACCATCCTAAGCGTATAGGTGTTTTGCCAAAATGTCCTAGATCAGCATACAGTGCTTCACCTCCCGTGACTACAAGAAAAATTCCTCCTAATAAAGCGTAACCAGTCCATCCGTTATGGTGAAAAAATTCAATTGCATAATAAGGGTTAATAGCGTTTATTACGGCTAGATTTTGTAATATTCGTACCCCGCCAAGTATGGATAAGGTTGCAAACCAAATTAGTATAACAGGGCCAAAGTAACGACCAATTTTAGCTGTGCCATGGTACTGTGATAGGAATAAAACTAATAAAATACCCACGGTAAGCGGTATTATAAAATGAGAAAAAGTAGGTGAAATAACTTGTAACCCTTCAATAGCGCTTATTACTGAAATGGCGGGGGTGAGCATACCATCACCAAGAAGTAGTCCGGCCCCCAAAATT
This sequence comes from uncultured Coxiellaceae bacterium, assembly GCA_964639745.1. GTDB lineage: Bacteria > Pseudomonadota > Gammaproteobacteria > DSM-16500 > DSM-16500 > JABDGC01. Next base: position 2,964 of record CAZXFO010000225.1, read on the forward strand.
CCGATAAAAAAAAGAAATTTATACGAGTATTTATTTTC
>CAZXFO010000226.1:0-3631 GCA_964639745.1 uncultured Coxiellaceae bacterium
ATGTCACTGCAAAGTAACAGAAAAAAGCAATCATCATGCCGATCAATGGGTAAAGCATGGTGGGTGAAATAAGTGAAGGTGCCATAACTCGAATCGTCGAGCCCTGGTGCAAAGTGTTCCACCAATTTACTGAATAATGAATGATGGGGATATCAATGAAACCGATAAGCGCTAAAACTGCAGTTGCTTGGTCGGCTACGCGGCGATTGGGGATGGCAGCGTGAAGCGCCATAATGCCCAAATAGAGAAATAATAAAATGAGCTCTGACGTTAATCGTGCATCCCATATCCAAAATGTACCCCACATGGGCTTGCCCCACAGGCTGCCGGTAATCAAAGCAAGCAAAGTAAATAATGCACCTAGGGGAGCGCTTTGGCTCATAACAGCATAAGCCAGTTTCAAGCGCCATGTGATGCCCATGAGCGCGGCTAAGGCCATTACGCTATAAACTAATAGCGATAAGAAAGCGCACGGAACGTGCACGTAAAGAATGCGAAAGCCGTCACCCTGCAAGTAATCAGCTGGTGCAAAAAACAAACCTGCTATTAAGCCATAAGTAAGCGAAATGCATAAAACCACGACTAGCCATGGCATGCATTTTTCTGCAAAAGCAAAAAAATAGGGCGGCGATATCACTGTGGTTAAAAATGTACGAATCTTGTTAAGCATCATCTGGAAATCTGGTCATAGAAAGCGCACGAATTTTAACTTTTTTTAAAGGAATTTGCTAGGAGAAGCGCTAAGCCTATATAACTTTAGTTGACTAAGGCTTAATTAATTGGTTAAAAACAATAAAGACCTTAAGGATGAGCCTGACATGGAAAATTTTAACTGGGAAGACCCTTTATTATTAAACGAGCAGCTAACCGAAGAAGAGCGCATGGTCGAAGATGCAGCCAGGGATTATGCGCAAGAAAAGCTCCAACCCCGTGTTCTTAAAGCATTTCAGAATGAGCAATTTGATATCGGCATTATGAAGGAAATGGGTGAGGCCGGGTTCTTAGGCGCGACCATCCAAGGCTATGGCTGTGCCGGTGTCAGTCATGTTGCTTATGGACTAATGGCTCGTGAGCTTGAGCGTGTTGATTCAGGTTATCGTTCGGCGATGAGTGTCCAATCCAGTCTCTGTATGTATGCCATTTATGCCTATGGTAGCGAAATACAACGTCAAAAATATCTTCCAGCCATGGCTGCAGGTGAATTAATCGGTTGTTTTGGGCTGACCGAACCCAATCATGGCTCAGACCCTTCAGGCATGGAAACCCGTGCTAAAAAAGTCAAAGGCGGTTATTTACTCAAAGGGACTAAAACTTGGATTACCAATTCTCCTATTGCGGATATTTTTATTGTTTGGGCCCGCAATGATGAAGGGCGTGTCCGTGGCTATATTCTGAACAAGGGTATGGAAGGGCTAACCAGTCCCCCTATCCATGGCAAGCTGAGCTTAAGAGTATCACTAACAGGCGAAATTGTGATGGGAGATGTTTTTGTCCCGGAAGAGAATGAATTACCTAATGCCGAAGGGTTATCGGGGCCATTAGGATGTTTAGATAACGCACGTTACGGGATTGCTTGGGGAGCATTAGGCGCTGCTGAATTTTGCTGGCATGCGGCGAGGCATTATGTCATGGCCCGAGAACAATTTGGTGAACTGCTGGCAGCCAATCAGCTGATCCAATTTAAATTGGCAAACATGCAAACCAATATTGCACTAGGTTTACAAGCCTGTTTGCGGGTTGGCCGTTTGAAGGATGAGGGCCGAGCTGCACCTGCTCTTATCTCATTGATTAAAAGGAATTCAACTTTAGTTGCCTTGGACATCGCACGAGAATCACGCGATATGCACGGTGGGAATGGCATTACAGATGAGTTTCATGTTATACGGCATATGCTGAATTTAGAAGCTGTTAAAACCTATGAAGGTACGGCGGATATTCATGCATTAATTTTGGGCAAAGCACAAACAGGAATACAAGCATTTAAGGCTGCAGGAAATGTTTAGCAAAAAGAATATTTTTTTTAGTTTAGGGTTATTAAGTTTTGTTTCTTTGACAGGATGTATGTCGATGGCAACATCCAGCGCGCAGGCAGTTTATAATCATCAAAGTATTCAAAAGAATGTTCAAGATCAATATATTACCATGCGTGCCTATCAAGCTTTAGATATCGATAGCAAGCAATTTAAAAATACTAATATCAACGTAGCTACGCTAAATGGTGTAGTACTTTTATCAGGCCAGGTCACAAAATCTTGGCAAAAATCTGAAGCGGAGCGTGTTGTTAGAAAGATAGCAGGCGTAGAGGATGTATATAATTGGATCCAAGTTGATAAGCCAGCTAATCAATTGTCGCGCTTGAACGATACTTGGCTTACCACCAAGGTAAAGACACGATTAATAGCCACTGATGAAGTCGATGCTTCACAAATTAAAGTGGTGACTGAAAATGGTACAGTATTTTTAATGGGCATGTTGAAGCCCAAAGAAGCCAATGCTGCAGCTATGGCGGCAAGCCATACGCCCGGAGTTAAGCAAGTCGTTAAAATTTTTTCTTATATTAAGATTAGCAAAACTCCAGTTTAGATCTCTATGCTAAAGCGTAAAGCAAAAGCCATCGCCCAGGGTAGTATGGCTATGCTTATTAAAGAGATTCCGCTTAAAAAAGCTAAATTACCCAAAACCGATAGCGAAAGTTGCGTTTGAATTATGACATTAATGCCCATAATCAATATGGGTAATGTTAAAGGTAATACTAATAAACCTAGTAATGCTCCTTGCTGTTGCAAATTTAAGGTAAGGGATTTGCAAGTGGCTCCTACTGCAATTAAAGCTGGCGTGCCGACTAAAAGACTAATGCTTAATAATGATATTTCAGTCCAAGAAAGGTGCAGTAATAATCCTAGTATGGGGGTAATTAGCACTAATGGCAGAGTGACTATTAGCCAGAAGGCAATAATTTTTGCCGTTAGCAGCCATGCTAGCGGAAAGCTGCTTAATAGTAGCTGTTCTACGGCCTGTTCTTCTAAGTCGGCGCGTAACCAATTTTCTAAAGAAAGCAAACAAGCCAGGAGTGCTGCTATCCATAAGATGCCAGCCGCGAATTTCTTCAATAAATCAGGATGAGGAGATAAAGCTATAGGGAAAAGCAAGGCAACAATGAGGAAGAAGCCGACTGAATGGAATATTACCTTGCGGTCTCTAAGTAAAAGTAATAGTTCGAAGTATAGTGTCGAGAAAAAAACTTTGATCATTGCACCTCTCCTGCAAGCTCAATAGTTCGCAAATGTCGAATATTGAGGGGTTGATGAGAAGTAATAATGGTTATACCGCCTTGAGATAAATGTGCTTCTAATGCCTCACTAAACCATTGCTGACCTGTTTTGTCTAGGTTAGTAAAAGGCTCATCCAGTATCCATAATGGTTTTTCAACGGCAAATAAGCGTGCTAAAGCTAGACGTCGTTTTTGGCCTGCAGATAAACGCGAACTTAAACTAGATTGTTGTGCTTGTAATGAAACTTTCTTTATGACGCTGTCGACGTTTTTCTGTGTTTGAGGATGATTTAAGCTTTGGCTATATAAAATGTTTTCTCTTACGGTAAGCTGATTTTTAATGCCATAAGCATGACCTAA
>CAZXFO010000227.1:0-8274 GCA_964639745.1 uncultured Coxiellaceae bacterium
TAAGCTAACATGGTGACCATTCCGAAGCCTACAATTGCCCATCCGACAGGTGTGCCAATTAAAAACGGAGCAACGAAAGCGAGCAATGAAACCGTCATAAAGTAACCAGAACCTAGCATCATTATGGCACCAATACCCGTCACGGTGTGGCGGAAAAACTTCTGGATAGGATTTTCTTTGGGCTCGGTTTTAAAATCACTTCTTTTAAGTTTTACATCATTATTAAAAGCATCAGTTATGCTTGCATAAGCAGCATAAGTCGATTTATCCAAACGCCGAGCAGCAGAAGATGTCATGATGGAATTTATCTTAGTCGTTAAATCGATTTCTTTATCGTCTAGATCTAAAAGTAGGGAAGCATCATCTAAACCAGTGACGCCTAATGCCTTTCTCAACATGCCCGCTTCAAAAGAATAAAAAAGCGAAGCATTAATAAAGCAAAAAGTTAAACCTATTGCTAGTGACATAGTGGAAGAAAAAAAGCCGATCATGCCCAGCAATTCTTGCACACCTAAAAAAGCTGCAACACCATCCATAAATAAACCGCTTAACAAAAGTATACCAAAGCCAAGCCGACGCAGCCCCCAAACAATAATATGCTCACCTTTTTGCTTGGCTTCATCATTTTTCTTTTTTTCGTCAAGTTTACTAAGCTGGGTTTCAATAGCTTGCATGATGCTAAGCTTATAAGTTTTTAGTAAAACTTTTTCTTGGCTATCAAGAATCTTGTTTTCGAGTTCAGCTACTTGCTTATATTCAGCATGGAGTGCCTCAATGTCTAAGCCCTCTCCGCTGGGTAATTTAAATAGCTTTTTACCTTTTGGTTTTGGAGAATGTTTTTGGTTAAGTATTTCTAACTTTGATTTGAGATCAGCAGGAATTATAAAGTTTAATTGAGTAGAAGTTTGAAGCTTTTCAACTTCTGCTAAACGTTCTTCTGTAAGCTTATCTAGCTTAGGTGAATACATAGCTTCCAGATTTACCAGGATGACATGCTGATATGTTTTTAATATTTTTTTTTCTTCGCTATCGAGAATCTTGCCTTTGAGTTCATCAAATTGGAGGTCATCAACTTGCTTCAATTCCGCACGGAGCGCTTTAAAACCTAAGTCCTTTCCACTAAGTAATTTAAATAGCTTTTCGTCTTTGAGGGAATATTTTTGGTTAAGTATTTCTAACTTTGATTTGAGATCAGCAGGGATTATGAAGTTTAATTGATTAGAGCTGGCTGCATTATCATCAGCAGTTGATTTTAAAGGAGTATATTGAGACTGGGTTCTGCTAATCATCTTTTTCAATCGTGATAACATTACATTTACCTTTGTGTGTCGCCAAAATTTGCACTAATTCAAAAACGAAGGGACTACATTTTAATCAAAAACTCAGCTTTTAGCAATATCTTGTTGAAATTTATGTTTATTTTTTAGGCGATTTTTGCTGATCACTATGATACTATGTGTCTAATATTTAACGGTATATAGAATGAATCCAAGCCTTAAACCCGAATATAAGCCAGAGCTTAAGCTAGAAAAAGGGCTTGCCTATGAAAAATCTAAGCAGCTGCTTATGCTATATCGCTTATTAGGCCATATTCCTCAAGATTTAATGTCTTTAGACCCTGAAAAGATTAGAAAATTCCTAGATAAACGACATCCCGACCTTGAGCCTCAGCAAAAAGAAAATGCCGTAAACCGTATGTTGGGTTTTGTCGCAGATTTTGTGATGGACTTATTTCTTGCCATTGCTTCAGATACCCCCACGTTTGAGCCTCAACCAGCCCATTCAGCTGCACCAGCCCCTCAATTTAGACGCTTTCCTACCCCTAAACAGCAACCTATGCCTCAGCCCGGCAAAGCGCCTAGTTTAGCGTTTAATTCTGCTTCATTTTTTAATAAACCCCCGGCACCCATGCCTCAGGCCAAAAAAAGACCAGATCTCGAGCCAGAAAATCAGCTTGATAAAAAACGTCGCCGTTTGCCGACTCCTTTTTTAACCTTGCTTAAACCAGGCATTTAAACAGATTAAGAACCGCTAATTTCTGGGTAGTCATTTCGTATTATTTCCCGTATAATTTTTGGTCTTTGTAATCAGCAGAAGGGTTTAGAATGAATTGGTTTAAAATGCTTTTGCCTTCACGTATCAGAACTGAAACGATTAATAAGAAGGGCGTGCCTGAAGGTTTATGGGCTAAGTGTGAAAGCTGTAACGCAGTTATCTATCACACCGAATTAGAACGTAATTTAGACGTCTGCCCTAAGTGTGATTATCATATGCGGATTTCAGCCCGTAAACGTTTACAATATTTTTTAGACGCCGGAACCTTAGTCGAAATTGGCGAAGCAGTAGGGCCGATTGATCGTTTAAAATTCCGCGATTTAAAGAAATACAAAGATCGTTTAGCAGATGCAGCTAAAGTATCTGGCGAAAAAGAAGCATTAGTTGCTTTGCAAGGACACTTACTTGGCATGCCTCTTGTTGCTTGCGCTTTTGAATATCAATTTATTGGTGGCTCTATGGGTGCAGCTGTTGGCGAACGTTTTGTTCAGGCTGTTAATGTTTGCTTAGAAGCAAAGATACCCTTAGTGTGCTTTTCTGCAAGCGGTGGAGCACGTATGCAAGAGGCAATTTTATCTTTAATGCAAATGGCAAAAGTCAGTGCTGCATTAGCCAAACTTTCAGAACAAGGAATTCCTTATATTTCTGTGCTTACGGATCCAACTATGGGTGGCGTTTCAGCAAGTCTTGCCATGCTAGGTGATATTATAGCTGCAGAACCTAAAGCTTTAATTGGTTTTGCTGGCCCGCGCGTTATTGAACAAACAGTACGAGAAATTTTACCTGAAGGTTTTCAACGAAGTGAATTCTTACTAAAGCATGGCGCTATCGATATAATCTCCGATAGAAGACAAATGCGCGATTGTCTTGGCCGTCTTCTTGCTAAGCTTACTAAGCAGTCTTTTAGGATTGGAGAAAATTAATCATTGAGGCCTCTATGGTAAATAGAATAATTGGAATTCTTGTTCTTCTAGCAATAGGGGTTTTGCTTTCGCCATTCTTTGCAACACATTCTACTCAAAGCTTTCTTACCGAAGCCATAAAAGAACCGCCTTTTCCAGATCAGTTTGCACAAAGTGATACCATTCGAGCCCTTAGAGACCACAACAATTGGCTGAATAGAGAAAAAGCAAAACTGTCGTTACTAAAATATCCCAGTCTCAAACATAATTTAACTATTCATGAAATTACACATACCACTACTCAAGAAACAGCGTGGGTCATACAAGTTGGTGCTTTTAAAAATAAAATAGACGCCTTTCGCTTAGTCAATAAATTACGCTCAAGAGGCTATAATGCCTTCATTCACCAAAAAAATGCAGCGTTTGGCGCCGAAACAAAAGTTTATATTGGCCCTGAAAATAAACGTAATTCCGCTGAATCATTGGCAAGTAAGTTGTCTAAAGAAGATAGGATCTCAGGTGTAATTACTAGCTTTAAACCATTGGCATCTTAAATGACTACTCATCAATTTACACTTACTATTCCTACTAAAACACGCAGCATGATCAATATCACTCAAGATGTAGCTGCTGCTGTAGCAGAAAGCTGGGTTACCATTGGTCTTTGTAATCTTTTTATTCGCCATACCAGCGCTTCATTATTAATTAGCGAAAATACAGATCCTGATGTGCAACACGATCTAGAAGCCTTTATGCAACGATTAACACCTGATGGAGATCCTTTATTTAAACATCAAGCAGAAGGGCCAGATGATATGCCCGCTCATATAAGAACGATACTTACTCAAACATCACTAACCATTCCAGTTGCAGCTAATCAGCTAGCTTTAGGTACCTGGCAGGGTATTTATTTATGGGAGCAACGGCACCATGGTTCTAGTCGCCAGGTGACTATAACTTTAATAGGTTAGCTAGGTTAAAATTTTAAATTCTTGCGTACCATCAGCGTGACAAACTAACACACTGCCATGTTCATGCCACGGTGCTAATACAGTCCGTGTCGCTTCTTGATTGCCCAATTTAAAACGGTGGACATTTGGCTTGTGTGTATGACCGTGAATCAAATGATAAACAGCATATTTCTTCATCATTCGTTCTACTTCTTCTTGTGTCACATCCATGATTTCTGGCATTGCACTATGAATGTGATCATAGCTTCTTTTTCTGGCTTCTTGAGCGATTGCTTTTCTTTTAGCAAGTGATTTTAATAAAAATAATTGCTGAATAAAAAAATTGCGCGCTCGTTTACGGAATTTAAGATATTTAATATCAAGTGTACAAAGCGTATCGCCGTGCATTAAAAGAGTGGATTGGCCATTTAATTTGACGAGATATTCATCTGGTAAAATTTCACAACCGGATTGCTTCTTAAACTTTCGGCCAATTAGAAAATCACGATTGCCTTTCATTAAATACACTTTTGTGCCGCGTTCAACAGTCTTGCGCAGTGCATTGATGACCATTAGGTTAAAAGCTGATTGATCATCATCACCAATCCACACTTCAAATAAATCACCCAATATATAGAGAGCTTGGGCTTGAGCAGCTTCTTGCTGAAGAAATCTCAAAAAAATCGCCGCGATATCAGGCCGGCCTTCTTCCAGATGTAAATCAGCAATGAATAAAGTATGCATGTTAAACGCCAAGCCTTTGAAAATAAGAGTTTTTTGTATCTTTTGCTTTATATCTTATACTTATGTATATACGCAATAGCCGGTAGGTATAGCATGAAAATCTTAATTGAATCAACACCGCTTGCTCTGTGGTATGAAGCAATACACAAGGCACAAGCCGATTCTCATATAGTCTTAAAGGCTGACATTGAATCCTATCTCGTCTTCCTGTTAATGCGTTACGTATCAGACAAGGAATTAGCTAAAGAAGTTATCGCGGTAAAGTTCCTAAAATGCATGCAATATCCTTATAACCTGCAAAGAACAATTATGCAAAACGTAGGTGATCAATGTCTATTAATATCAGGCCTTTTTCCTGCGCTGGCAGAAAAGCGACATGTAAAAGTTAGCTATTTTATAGATATAGGACAAATAGCTTATGAAGTTGTCTCAAAAAGGAATAATGATCTTTATAGTTTATTATCGAAGCAATTCCTGCAAATGATGAATGTGTTGCGCTCATTTAGGCCAAACATAGGATTTTCTAGCACCTAAGTAAAGAAGCAAGGGCTCGAAACCGTCAAATTGAACCCCTTTATTAACCATTTCCATGTTTTAAACTCCTTGCTAAAATGCAGGCTCTTAAAGTGAGGGTTTAGGCAATGCGCATAATTCTATTAGGTTCGCCAGGGGCAGGTAAGGGTACTCAAAGCAAGTTATTAGCCCAACACTTTAGTATTCCGCAAATCTCTACTGGAGATATGCTGCGCGCTGCCATACAAGCCAATTCTCCTTTAGGCCAACAAGTTAAAAGCATCATGGATGCAGGCAAGCTTGTTCCCGACGAACTTATCATTCAAATTGTAAAAAATAGACTTAATGAACCTGATTGCCAGCGCGGCTTTTTGCTCGATGGTTTTCCCCGCACCGTAGGCCAAGCCGACGCTTTATCACAGGCCGGCATTAAAATTGATTATATTGTTGAAATTGCAGTTCCAGAAGAAGAAATAATTAAACGTTTATGTGGACGCTGGACTCATGCTGGATCGGGCAGGGTATATCACGAGGTTTATAACCCGCCTAAAGTTAAAGGCTTAGATGATGTTACTGGCGAGCCCCTAACACAGCGCCAGGATGACCAAGAAGAAACAATACGTCATCGTTTACAAGTTTACCGTCAACAAACTGAACCATTGATTGCTTATTATCACCGCTTAGCAGAAAACGAAACTGATTCTACTCAATATATCAAAGTAGACGGCAGCCAATCTGTTGATGAAGTACAAAAACAAATTTTATCTGCATTAAAAAAATAAACTTTGATTATCGACGATTTATGCATTTCTGATACGTGCTTTTTGTAAAATTGGATATAGCACACCAATAATTAAGCCAGCTATTATATCTAGTGATAGGTTGGCTATTACTCTTAACTGAATAGTAGGTTTTGTATTTTTCTGCCAGCTCACCTTCATATTGCAGCTGGCTCATTTCATTAGCTAGGTTGGGATCATTCTTCTTCAAACGGTATACATCATCAAAATCATATTCTTTCTCCCACTTCTTATCACCATTTAACGGATAATAATAAGTTACAAAATCAGTTAATCTTAAGGTTTTGTCAGAATAGCTATAAATCTTAAATGCAGGGTTGTTACCAAACAAAGGACTGATTGAAGGAGTACCAATAAAAGGAATAGTCTCTTCATGGGTATGGTATAGCTGAAAAACATCTGCATGCAAATGGCCCGTAAATACACCCGTAATTATGGGTGAAAATTGCTCTACATCCGCAAGGAATTCATCAGCATATGAGCTTTTCCAAAATTCAACTAAGCGAAATGGATTAAAAAGAGAAGTGTAAACATCGATGCCCATTGGTATATGCATTGCAATTAAAATATGTTGCTTATTTTTAACTGCATTTTCGAGTTCTTGATGCAACCAATTTAACTGGTCACGTGCTACCTCATCAATATTATTGCCCTTGGCTTGAACTGAAAACAAAACTGAATTTAAAACAACAAGCCGCAATCGAGGTAGATTAGCAATATTAACAGCGTAATATCCAGCTTGCTTAAATCGTGATGAGATGGGAACTTTACTTTCCGAGTGTCTAATTAGTTCAAGGTTTAAATCACTAATATCGCTGAAAAATTGGCCGCCCGGTTCAGAAAGATAATCATCTTGGTAGGTGTCGTTATTACCTATAACATAATAGACAGTGGCCCGAGGGAATGCCTTATTAAATTCATTAGTTAAAAATATAAACGTCTTTTTTACAAAATCTTGATACCCAGTACGACTACGATCTCCTGAATATTTTCTATATTTTTTATTGTAATTATGTGAAAGAAAATCGCCTAAAACTAATACAAACTGAGCATTAGCTTCATGGGCTTCTTTTTTAGCAGCGATCAATGCTGACATCAGCAAATTATAACTAGTATCTTTTTTATATTTAATGGTTGAATTATCTAATTGTGAAAAAATTTGTTGCCACTGGCTCGGTGGAGCTGCTGCTAGTTCCTTAATTAAAGGACAAGGCTTGCTTGCGCATGCGAGGAATGGATCAAAATGAATATCAGCTATAGCAAGAAATTGCTGGTGAGAGCTCTTGGCAAAGCTATTATTTGCTAACAGCAAATTTAAAATACAAATAAACAATAAACGCCACATAGCTAATATCCTACTGAATTGCTTATTGTATTAAAAATTGAAAATAAAAAAAGTGTCCAGTTTTAGCTGGACACAAGTTGGCAGGGATTGCTCTTTAACGATTGGAGATATTTTCGTCTTTGCGGTTTTTGTTCCAGGTATTTTCTTGATTCTTACTGCTGGTACTTTGACCGCTTTGAGGATTGCTCTTACTTACGCTTTGCTCTTTTTGCTGAGTTTTGCCAGAACGATTAGTTTGGTTTTGATCGGACTTCATGGCACACCTCCCTATGCAAGAAATTTAATTATACCACTAAAAAAATGGGGTGTGGGAAAACACGTCCAATCCTACTGATTTACTTGCAAAATTTGTTCATGCCTGTAGGATAAATGCATGGATGCAGAGCGAGGATCGCTTAATAAATGTTTTCTTTTTACTCATCTACCCGGTTTTTGATTATAATCGGCATAATAAGCGAACTTCTATTAGGCTGTATGGTCGGGCCTGATTTCAAAACTCTGGAAAAACCTAAAACAACTCGTTACTTAAACTCAGCTTCAACACCTGGGTCGCTTAATAAAACTGTACAAAATAAATATTTCGCCGCTGGAAAAGACATACCTGCTGAATGGTGGCAGCTATTTCATTCACCAGCTATTAATGATTTAGTAGCTCGGGGGTTACTAAACAGCCCTAATTTGGCTGCAGCTAAATCTGCTCTTAAACAGGCACAAGAAAACTTAAATGCTCAAACTGGCAATTTGCTATTTCCAACCATAACTGGTCAAGCAAGCGTTGTTCGCCAAGCATTTTCAGGCTCAGCATTTGGAAACGCGCAAAGCTCCGTTTTTTATTTTTTCAATCCCGCATTTAATATTAGCTATCTATTAGATGTTTTTGGTGGTTCTAGGCGGCAAATAGAAATATTTAGAGCACGAGTAGATTACCAGACTTACGAATTGGAAGCTGCTTATTTAACCCTGAC
>CAZXFO010000228.1:0-2702 GCA_964639745.1 uncultured Coxiellaceae bacterium
CATAAAGCAAGATTAAGCTGCTTAAAACAAAGAGCGGAATAGAATTAAAAAATAAGTGGCTAAAATGCCCGTGTAAAAAAGGAGAGAGAGGAATGCCGATTAGTCCAAAAATTCGGCGAGGAAAGATGCCAAAAATATTTAAGCGATAGCCTAAGATAAAATTTATGAAGTGAATAAAATAAAGCAGACCTAATAATGAAAGCACGAAAGGCATATTTCTTTGCAAAAGATCTATGGTTAATTCAAATTGGGCAGCAATGTTTTGAAAGGTTTCCATGGTCGGGAGTATAATCGGTTATCTCGTTAACGTGAAGTAGGAAGTTGGTATTTATGATTCGTATTACAGCTGCTATTGCTATAGCTGAATCAGAGCTTGAACTGAACTTTATTAATGCGCCAGGTCCTGGTGGGCAAAACGTGAATAAGGTTGCTACGGCTGTTCAACTTCGTTTTAACATAGCGACTTCCTCTTCACTGACTGAGCCAGTTCGAGAACGCTTGCTTAAGCAGCTTAGCAGCAAACTGAGCCGACAAGGTGAGATTATTATAAAGGCTTCACGCTACCGTACGCAGGAGCGTAACCGGGAAGATGCACTGGCGCGCTTAATTGAGCTTCTGACTAAAGCTGCTGTTATTCCCAAAAAACGAAAAAAAACGAAACCGACCTATAGCTCAGTGCAACAGAGATTGGAAAAGAAAAAGCGCCACGGTGATAAAAAAGGGCTGCGGCGGCGTATTGAAAGTTGAAGTGTTCCGTTGCTATGCAAAAAATGCTAAGATGCGCAGCTAAAATCCTAAAGCCAGGTAATATTTATGTATAAGCATAAGCGAGCCATTTTATATGTCCTCATGATTTTATTTGGGGTTGTGAGTGGTATGTCTGACAGCCTATTACTGCAAAATATGGGCGCACTTGTCTCTGATATTTTCATTCGGATATTTAAATGTATTAGCTTGCCTATTATTGCGCTGTCATTGATTGTCACCTTATCTTGCTATAGTGCCGAGCAGGGTACCCAAAAAATTTGGCAACGCACTATTGTTTTTACACTGGCGACTACTGCTATTGCAGCAGCTATTAGCTGTTTATTATATCTTTTGATTGCTCCTGAAAATGTTGGTGCAACAACAGTTATTGCAACCCCTGAAAATAATTCATTAACTTATTGGCAACATTTGGCAGGCTTGATTCCTGAAAATATCTTTTCGCCCTTTTTAGAACATCAAGTGATGGGTGTTTTATTGGTAGGTATCATATTAGGCATAGCTATTCGTTATATACCTGATCAAGAGGCCAGAAAGACTATTACTCAGTTTTTTAAAGGGGCGCACGGAGTCTTTCTCGTTATAACAAAATGGGTAGTTGCTGTTATCCCAATTGGACTTTACGGCTTTATTACCACCACAGTTATACAGTTTCGCAATGGTATGGATGTAAAGGGAATTGGAGCTTATCTAGCAGTTATTGTTTTGGCTAATTTGGTGCAAGGTTTTGTGGTATTACCGCTGTGGCTGAAATCAAATGGCATTCGACCGTTTGTTAATATGAAAAAGATGCTGCCAGCATTATCTTTGGCTTTTTTCTCTAAGTCATCTGCAGGCACTTTGCCGGTTACCATTGCTACCGCAGAAAAAAATTTAAATATGGATTCCCGAGTCAGCCGATTGGTATTGCCATTGTGTACCAGCTTGAATATGAATGGCTGTGCAGCATTTATTTTTGTTACCGTTATTTTCTTGATGCAGAATCATGGCATAGCCATTACCCCAGCCACGCTAGTACTTTGGATTGGGGTAGCTACTATCACTGCGATAGGTAATGCTGGAGTGCCCATGGGTTGCTTTTTCTTGAGCGCAAGCCTTCTGGCAAGCATGAATGTGCCTATTACTCTGCTAGGTATTATTCTGCCTTTTTATAGCGTCATAGATATGGTTGAAACAGCTTTAAATGTTTGGTCTGATGCTTGTGTCGCAAGTGTGGTTGACGAAAAGATTAAGCAAAATGAATTGGAAGCTGACGGGTTAGTTAGTGCGCCTTAATCTTTAGTGGTAAAAATTTTTTGGTGGCTGAAAACTGGCATGTTTCGTCTTATTTCTTGTTGATAATCACGATCAATCTCAGCAGTTATAAAACTGACCTCGCTACCTAATTTAGCCAATATTTCACCCCAGGGGTTAATAATCATGCTATGCCCGTAAGACTTCTTGTCAGTGTAGCCGCCTGTTTGGCAAGCGGCAATTAAATACATTTGATTTTCAATGGCTCGGCATTTACAAAGCGTTTCGAAATGAGCCTTTCCTGTTTCAGGAGTAAACGCTGAAGGTACTGCAACAAAATCAACGTTTCTATTAGCAAAGTGCCGAAAAAGTTCAGGGAATCTTAAATCATAACAAACAGCTAGGCCGAGACGTCCGGCAGGGGTGTCAACGGTTACAATTTGGTCTCCAGGTTCCAGTTGATCAGATTCCTTGTAGCGGCGCGTATTCACTTCAACATCAAATAAATGGATTTTGTCATAACGGGCAATACATTGACCTTCATCATTGAAAACGAGGCAGGCAGAGCGGGCACGGTTTGAGCCTTTAATTATGATGGGGATGGTGCCGCCAATGACCCAGATCTTTAACTTGCGGGCAAGTTCAGATAGGAAGTTTTGAATAGGACCCTGCCCGAAAGCTTCTTTTATTTTTAATTTATTTTC
>CAZXFO010000229.1:0-2096 GCA_964639745.1 uncultured Coxiellaceae bacterium
CTATGAAACAATGGGCGCAAAATTTACTAGGATTTCTAATTCGCTTCCATAACGATAAACCCTATTCAGCCATAACGGTAAGAGACAAAGATGGGGTTATTGAATGTATGGAATATCGTGATATTGAAACTTTAAAACCAGAATTTGATATTGATACCGAACTGCTAAGCTATTTATCCATTAATAAAGAATCATCTGAAATTCCTTTGGCTACCTTTGAAAACCTGCTTACCCAAATCCTTGCTGCCCCATTAAAAGCCAGGCAATGGCACGTTTACCCCGCTATTAATCAGCTTTATTTATCATAGAAGCGTAACGCTATAACTGCTATGCAGGCTCTGGGTGATGGAGAACTAGTGACGTATCTATAAGGGTACGCTATTATATCAACTTCTTTGCAGCCCATTTGCCAGAGCTATTAGAATCCTACGGTTAGTTTATTGCCTTAAAAATAGCTAATTATTTGTCAATATTGTAATATTAATTAAAATTAGCATAAATTAAAACGATAGGGGTGCATATGCTCAAAAATCAGGTTAATAAAGGCAATTCAGAGAAAAAAAATGCTGATGATTCAGCTAAAAGCTCAACATCTTCTTTAAGTATTATTTACACGGCCCTCGGTATACTTCATTTAGAGAAACTCCCTCAAGGTGTTGTTCAAAATCACTTAGCGTCACTCTTAACAAGAGAAGATAAGCTTAATATTCAAAGAACCAATAAGGACTTAAAACAACAAGTGGATTTACCTCTCCAGAAGGATTGGCGTGAGGCCCTTCTAAATTACATCAAAAATCATGAGCCACATAAAGCAGAAGCAATGATTGCAAGACAAGATTATCCACCTCATTATTTTGATAATAAAGAACAACTCCTTTATCTTATGGCTCTTATCCGCACATCGCAACAGGAAGCAGCAAAGAGATTTTTAACTCAGCACCCAGAGCTAGTCTTTCAAAAAGGCCCCGTAGAGGACTTAGATGGAAAAATCCGTCGAGCCACTCCTTATCAGTATGCACTTTGCTTTGAGCACATTCAGCTTCAAGAAATGTTAAAAAAAGATTTTTTAAAAGATCCTGAACTTATTGAACAGGAAAAAGAGTTTGTAGCTGGTATCAATCCAGACTTGAAGCTCCTTCATGAGCAATACCTAGAATTTCAAGAAAAACTCGAAGCTGCTTATCATTATTATTTGGATAAAGTGCCTTCACATTCACTACATACATCATTAATAAAATTTATAGAACAAACATCGAAAGATACAGAATGGATCCAGGGTCGTGTAGATTACTTCTTTAAAGTTATCGGCCGTTTACAAGTAGAAGGACCAGAACACCTTAGACAAGAGCTTTTTAAGTCTAGACCTTTTAATGCGCAAACAGATTTTACCAGCGAAGAAGCTCACCAGCCTTTGCCTGAGGCAAAAGATGGAAAAGGAAAATCTATTCATCCGATGAGCGCCAATCCAGTAATAGAAAAACTTGATCTTAATTATTGTGATAATGACGACATTAATGATTTTATTTTTAACCCAATAGAGGCTATGTTTGATAATAACCCAAAATTGATTCGGCAAGGTGAACGATATTTTCTTTATGCACCTCAAGTACAGCCCAAAGAACTAACCTTAGGAGATATAAAAAATCCGCCTCTTGATTGGAGAATAATTGAGCTTAAAGGAAAAGAGAGAGATCTCATTTTAAATGCTCAGATATTGCCATATGGTGGTCGAACTCGAGATAGGACTATTGAAGTATCGCAACCACTTAGGGAGCTTATTATTAATTATTGTGGTCCCGTTATAGATTTCCCCTCATATATCAATATAAGGACAAACATGGGCTGGCATGGGTGCGAGGTAAAGGATGAACTAATGAGCACGTTTACTACCAGTGACATTGTGCGCCAGAATTTTGAAGGCTTTACTACCCTTTTCAAAACGAGAAAAAATGAACAAGCAAAAGCATTAGAAAAAGCTAGGCTGAGCTTATTTACTTCCGAAGAGAAAAATTCAACTGCTAATTGTTCTGCATCGGCTTCTTCACCAAGGCGGGAAAACCTATTGCTAAGTTAGGCCCTATCAATGAAGCCTCACA
>CAZXFO010000230.1:0-2874 GCA_964639745.1 uncultured Coxiellaceae bacterium
GTTTTAGAGCTTTCGAGTTTCCAATTAGAAACGACCTACACTTTAGCGCCACAAGTTGCCTCGGTCTTAAATATCACGCCAGATCATATGGATCGGTACGTTGATTTTGCTGAATATTGCAAAGCTAAATTACGAATTTATAATAATTGCCAAATTGCGGTTTGCAATCGTGATGATTCTGCTACTGAGTGCGGTGATAGTTATCAGTCGCGTCGGTTTTATTTTACTTTAAACGAGCCGGTTCAAAATGAATTTGGCTTAGTTAAGAAAAAAGAAGAGGTTTATTTAGCTTTTGAAAAAGAGCTATTAATGCCGGTGAGTGAGTTGCCCATACGTGGCCGCCATTACCAAGCTAATGCTTTGGCTGCATTGGCAATAGGACATAGCATTGGCTTACCTATGGCTAGTATGCTGCAAGTGTTACGTGAATTTAAAGGTTTGGCACACCGCTGTCAGTTGGTTCGGGAAATGAACGGTGTGGCTTGGTACAATGATTCTAAAGGCACGAATGTGGGCGCTACTCTAGCGGCACTAGAAGGTTTAGGAAGCGAAATAAAAGGCAAAGTGATACTGATTGCTGGTGGTGTAGGGAAGAACGCTGATTTTAAGCCACTAGCACCAACCATCGCTAAATACGTCCGTACTGCTATTTTAATTGGTGAGGCTGCACCTATTTTGGCAGAGATCTGCACGGATAGTGAGATAATCTTAGCTAAAGATATGAATGATGCTGTGTTGCAAGCTGAGAAGAAAGCTCATCCTGGAGATTGTGTGCTACTTTCCCCGGCTTGTGCTAGTTTCGATATGTTTCGGAATTACGAACATAGAGGTGAGGTTTTCACACAATTAGTGCAGGAGCTTTCTCCATGCGTCGGCAATTAACGTCACCTCCAGCACCCTACGATTATCTTTTAATACTAAACGTCTTGGCCCTTATTTTACTAGGGTTGCTCATGGTAACTTCTGCCTCTATCACTGTTTCGGCACAAGAATTGCACCAACCTTTTCATTATTTCTTTCGCCAGATGATTTACCTGATTGCAGGGTGTGGTATTGGTGCAATCATTATGCAGTTTGAGATTGAGACATGGGAACACTACAGTTGGCTTTTTTTAATATTAGCTTTATTGTTTTTAACTTTAGTGATCATTCCTGGTGTCGGTCGTTCAGTAAACGGCAGTATGCGTTGGATAGGGGCTGGTCCTTTAGGTTTTCAGGTTTCTGAATTTGCTAAGCTGGCCATGATTATTTATATGTCTGCCTATTTGTGGCGACATAACGAAGAGATAAAAACGGAGCTAAGTGGTTTTTTAAAGCCGATGGGTATCTTGGCGGTTATATCGCTGTTGTTATTGAAAGAGCCCGATTTTGGTGCATTGGTGGTTATTACCGTTACCACTTTAGGGTTAATGTTTTTGGCAGGAATGAAAATCCAACATTTTATTGCGCTATTTGCAGCCGCTTTAGCAGGCCTTTCAGCACTGGCTATCTCTGCCCCTTATCGATTGGCACGTCTAACCTCTTTCATGAATCCTTGGGCTCATCCCTTTGATAGTGGTTATCAGTTGACACAGTCTTTAATTGCTTTCGGCCGTGGAGGCTGGTGGGGTGTAGGCTTAGGTAAAAGTATCCAAAAATTATTCTATTTGCCTGAAGCCCATACCGATTTTCTTTTCGCTGTTATCGCTGAAGAGCTGGGTTTAATTGGTACATTATTTGTAATTGCTTTGTTTGCTTTGTTAGTGCTACGAGTATTTAAAATTGGCCGTCGTGCTCAAGAGCTAGGAAAGCATTTTGCTGGCTTTATGGCTTATGGTTTTGCTATGTGGATCGCTATCCAATTTGTAGTTAGTATAGGGGTAAACTCTGGTATTCTACCGACTAAGGGTTTAACTTTGCCCTTTATGAGTTATGGGGGCAGCAGCTTATTGATTAACTGTATGATGATAGCCTTGGTGCTGCGCATCGACTATGAAAATCGGGTAAGCGAATTGGGGTTTCAAGAATGAATACATTAAAACGTGTCCTCATTATGGCCGGTGGTACGGGAGGACACGTATTTCCTGGGTTGGCATTAGCAAAATACTTGCAAGAACAAAATGTAGAGGTGCATTGGTTAGGCACACGTCAAGGTTTGGAAGCTCGTCTAGTTTCTCAATCAAATATTCCTTTGCACTTTATTACTATTAATGGCCTTCGTGGTAAGGGTATTTTTACTTTACTTAAAGCCCCTTTCAAGATCATCGCTGCAATATTTCAGTCACTCAAAGTCCTGTTTAAACTGAAGCCTGATGTTGTAATTGGTATGGGTGGTTTTGTGAGTGGCCCAGGCGGTATAGCAGCCTGGCTAAGTAGAAAACCATTAGTGATACACGAGCAAAATGCGAAAGCTGGACTGACTAATCAGTGGCTCAAAAAATTCTCTCGTCGAGTATTAACCGGTTTTCCAAATGTATTTTCTCATGAAAATGTATATACAGTAGGTAATCCTGTGCGTGCTGAAATAGCTGGGTTATTGCCGCCTATTGAAAGATTACAACGCCAGGAAAATAAGCTACGTTTGTTGGTTTTAGGAGGTAGTTTGGGAGCACAAGCTATCAATGAAATTGTACCTCGAGCTATTGCCTCAGCTGGATTACAACAGCACATTGATATTTATCACCAAACCGGAGAAAAGCTTTATGAAAGTGCTGTGGAGGCTTATCAAAAAGCCGGAGTAACAGCCAAAGTAGTACCTTTTATCAGTGATATGGGAGAAGCTTATAATTGGGCCGATATAGTGTTATGTCGTGCTGGCGCGTTAACTATTGCTGAATTATGCGCTGCAGGTTTAGGTTCAATACTAGTGCCATTTCCTCACGCAGTCGATGACCA
>CAZXFO010000231.1:0-6732 GCA_964639745.1 uncultured Coxiellaceae bacterium
CAGTCCAGCAGCTTCAGCCATTTTACCTACTAAAGTGGTCACTGTACTTTTTGCATTTGATCCCGTAATCGCAACAATTGGCATTTTGGTCGCTTGTGCAAATAATTCAATATCACCTACAGCTGGTTTGCCAAAAGCAATTTGCTTTGCAATAGCAGGTTCACGTAATGAAATACCGGGGCTGACTACTAAGACCGAAGCTTCGATAAGCAATGACTCATCTAGCTCACCTAAGGCAAACCTAACACCAGGAAATTCTTGTTGAATAGCATCAAAGCCGGGTGGCGCAGATCGAGTGTCCATTCCAGCAACTGGAATATTTTTCGAAACCAGATATCTCAAGCATGATAAGCCAGTCACACCTAAACCAACTACAACATGAAGATTATTGGCCATTTACTTTACCTTAATTTTAATGTTGCCAACCCGCATAGCACGAGCATGAAAGTAATAATCCAGAAGCGAACAATAACTCTAGGTTCAGGCCAACCTTTTAACTCAAAATGATGATGGATAGGTGCCATTTTAAATACGCGCTTGCCGGTAAGTTTATATGAAGTAACCTGAATGATAACCGATATGGTTTCCAACACAAAAATACCGCTCATTAAAAAAAACACTACTTCTTGGCGCACTACAACCGCGACCACACCGAGCGCTGCACCTAAAGCCAAAGCGCCAACGTCCCCCATAAATACCTGTGCGGGATAGGTGTTAAACCATAAAAATCCTAAGCCTGCGCCTACTAGTGAGCCGCAAAATATAACCAACTCCCCGCTTCCTGGAATATATGGCACAACAAGATAATTAGCAAAATGACTATTACCCGCCACATAAGCAAACACGCCAAGAGCCGCTGCTACCATAACTGTCGGCATAATAGCTAAACCATCTAACCCGTCTGTTAAATTAACAGCGTTACTGGAACCAACGACCACTAAATACGCCAAAATAATAAAAAAAGGTCCGAGCTGAATAATGACGTTTTTAAAGAAAGGAATAATAAATTGAGTTTCGCTGGGTAATGTCGCCGTGAAATATAAATATAAAGCAACCGCCAGACCCAAAATTGATTGTGAAATAAATTTTTCTCGCGCTGATAATCCTTTGCTGCGCTTTAACACCAGCTTGCGATAATCATCCTGCCATCCTATAGCACCAAATCCTAATGTACTTAGCAACGCTAGCCAAATATATTTATTAGTTAAGTCACCCCACAGCAGCGTGCTAATTGTGACAGTCACTAATACTAAAGCGCCACCCATAGTAGGCGTACCTGATTTGGATAAATGGCTTTGTGGGCCATCAGTGCGAACGACCTGACCAATATGATTTTTAGCCAAGCGTCTAATCAATGCAGGACCTACCCAGAGCGCCATAAAAAGTGATGTTAAAGTTGCAAAAATGGCACGTAGGGTAATATATTGAAATACATGAAAGACATGATAATGCTGCGCTAACCAATTACTTAACCATAAAAACATAAATTTTTTCCTTTATGACAGCCATTTTGCTGCTTGTTCGCAGTCATTAAACGGCCTTTTCTCATCCCCAATCTGCTGATAAGTCTCTGCGCCCTTGCCGGCAATTAATACATAATCACCTTGAGCTGCACATTGTATTACTTCTTGGATCGCTTTAGAACGGTCTTCTTGCACAAAAACCCTATTGGGTGATTTCAAACCAACCAAGATTTCTTGGATAATCCCGTGAGGATTTTCGTGGCGAGGATTATCACTGGTTAGAACTACATGATCAGCATGGGCTTCAGCAATAGCCCCCATTAAAGGCCTTTTACCCTTATCCCTATCACCCCCACAGCCAAAAACGCAATACAGCTTACCTTGGCAGTGCTTGCGTAAGGCCAAAAGAGTTTTTTCTAAAGCATCAGGGGTATGCGCATAATCGATAATCACCGTTGGTTTTGAGCCCCCGCCTAAGATCTGCATACGCCCAGGTGCTGATTTGAGATGCATCATGGCTGCCAATACCGCTTCCAGTGGCAGCCCTAAAGCACCCAAAGCACCTAGCACAGCCAAGACATTGCTTAAATTAAACTCACCAATCAAAGGAGCATTGAGTTGGCCTTCGCCCCAGGGCGTTACAACATAAGCCCGTACCCCAGCAATATCAAAGCTCACCTCTCGCGTGTAGATTTGAGCTTTATGGTTATTAATGCTGTAGGAGATAACTTGATCAGTAGGCAAGTCTGCTTGTAACTCCCGGCCAAAAGCGTCGTCTATATTGATAATGGCATGCTTAAGCGCATAGTCGGTAAAGAGCTTCTTTTTAGCTGCGCCGTAATCAGCCATTGTTCCATGGTAGTCAAGGTGGTCTTGGGTTAAGTTGGTGAAAATACCAACTGTAAACTCTACCCCTTCAATGCGCTTTTGATCCAAGCTATGAGAAGATACTTCCATAGCAACATAACGGGCATTTTGCTTCACAAATTCGGCAAACATGCGTTGTAAGGTAACGGTGTCCGGAGTCGTCATTAAGGTATTTTGAAGGGACCCCAGTAAACCACTCCCTAAAGTACCAATAATGCCGCAGAGAGCGCCATATGAGCTTAATGCTTGCGCCAGAAAATGGGTACAAGATGTTTTGCCATTCGTGCCTGTTACGCCAATAATTTGTAATTTCTTAGCAGGAAAATCATAAAACTGCCTTGCTATTTCAGGAATGTGATTTGATAAATTAGGTAAATAAACTATTCGCACACCATAGCGTAACTCTTCTTTAAGGTCGATACTTTCAGCATCAGCAAGCACTGCCACAGCACCCCGCTGAATAGCTTCATCAATATATTGGCGGCCATCAAAGGTATTTCCTTTACAGGCTAAAAATAAAAACCCAGGCTGCACCAGCTGGCTATTTTGTGCTAATCCTGTAAATGAAATTTGATTTTGAAATAAGGAAGATAACATTTTAGACCGCATCGGGCTCCACATTCATAATACGTAGTGCTCCTTCCATAATCCGTGAAAAGATAGGAGCGGCTACCTCTCCGCCATAATAGTGTTTACCTTGAGGATCATGCAGAACCACCACTATTACTAATGCGGGATTAGATACCGGCGCAATCCCAACAAATGAAGATTCATAACGATGCTCTTGATAACCATGAACCCCAGCAATTTTGGCTGTTCCGGTTTTTCCAGCTACTCTGAAACCAGGCACTTGTGCAGCTGAACCAGTCCCACCCTTACCTACAACTAATTCAAGTAAGCTTAACATTTGTTTAGCTATACGTGGCTCCATCACTGTTTCTTTACTAGGGGCATCTTCCTTCTTTAGCAGAGTTACAGGCATTTTTGCACCTTCATTAGCAAGCACTGAATACGCTCTAGCTAATTGTAAAGGTGTCACTGACATACCATAGCCAAATGACATAGTCGCAAAAACAAACGGGCTCCACACCGGATGCTTAACCAATGATCCCGGTTGCTCGCCTGGAAACTCAACACCAGTTAATTCACCGAAGCCGACCTTATGCAACAGTTCCCATAATCTTTCAGGAGGTAGAGTCAGAACCATTTTAGTTGTGCCTACGTCACTCGATTTTTGCACAACTTGTGAAACAGTTATTGCACCATAATTGGAAATATCATGAATAACATTATGACCCACTTTTATCCAGCCTGGGTAGGTATCAATAACAGTATCAGGTTTAAATTTACCACTATCTAAGGCACATGCAATACTAAAGGCCTTGATAGTAGAGCCTGGTTCATATACATCAGTGATGGCAATATTACGATAGTTTTCTTTTTTGCCTGCTTGACGATGATTAGGATTAAAAGATGGGTAATTAGCCATCCCTAAAATTTCACCTGTCTTGGCATCTAGCACAACAACTGTACCCGACCGAGCTTTATTTTCTTGTACACCAGCCATTAGCTCTCGATAAGCTAGATATTGGATACGCCTGTCAATACTCAAAGTTAAATGCTTACCAGGCTTCTGATCTTGCAAAAGCTTGATATCAGAAACGACATGCCCTAATCGATCACGAACGACCACTTTCTTTCCTGGCACACCTTGCAGCCAATCATTATAAGCAAGCTCCAACCCTTCTTGGCCACGGTCATCAATATTTGTAAAACCTAAAATGTGAGCCATAATCTCACCTTCAGGATAAAAACGTTTATATTCACGCTGCAGATATAAACCAGGAATTGTTTGCTGTTTTAATTTCTCTGCAACTTCAGGTTCAATGCCACGCTTCAAATAACTGAATTCTCTGCCCTTAGCTTTTTCTTTAGCTAAATTTTTCTGCAACTCAGTTGGGTTGATAGCAAGATTTTTATGAAGAAAGCGTAATGATGTAACACTTGGTGTGAATTCTTGTGGGTTGGTCCAAACGGAAAACACCTCAGCACTCACTGCCAATGGGTTGCCATTACGGTCGACTATCATGCCACGAAAAGCAGGAATATCTACGACTCTAATCGTACGAGCATTGCCTTCATTTCGTAAAAAGGATTGTTTTATTAGAGTTAAATAAACAACGCGACACAATAAAGCAGAAATTAATACTGCAATAATGCCAAGTGCAAAATAAAATCGCCAAGCAATAAAAGCGATGCTTTTTTTGTGTAATTGCGCCCTTCTCACTCGTGAATCATCACTACCGATTGGTGGCTTGGAACAACCATATTTAATGTCCGTTCAGCTATATGCTGAATACGGGCCTGCATACCTAAAGTGCTTTGTTCCAAAAGCAACTGTTCTTGCTGAGCATACAAGCGACTATGTTCATACTTTCCCTGATGTAAATTAGCGTGCAAATTTCGGCTAATATTAGCAATGTAAATAATACTAAAAGCAGACATAAAAACTGTAAATAAAAACATCGATAAAATTAACTGTGTGCGCGTAAAAAAAGATGCCAATACCCAACTTCTTGATGTTGTTCGTTGACTTAAAAATTTCGCTGCTGCATTCATGATTGTTTCTCCGCTACTCGCAAGATGGCACTCCGCGCTCTGGGATTGGCTTCCATTTCCTCTTCTGTCGGATGGATAGCCCGCCCTACACGCTTGAGCCTTTGCTGCAAAGCGCTTTGTTTGACTGGGAAATCCGACGGAAAGTCATCTCCTCGTTCATGATATTGGATGAAGCGTTTAACAACTCTATCTTCCAGCGAATGAAAACTGATAACAGAAAGTTTGCCTTTAATTCTTAAAGCATCGAGAGCTTGATTTAAACCTTGTTGCAATTCTTCTAATTCCTTATTAATGGCAATGCGTATCGCTAAGAACGTCCGGGTTGCCGGATGTTTATCTTTAGGCTTTACAGGCATAGCCTTACAAACAATTTCACTTAATTGTGTAGTTGTTAATATCGGTGCTTCTTTCCTTGCAGCTACGATAGCTCTAGCAATGCGGCGCGAAAATTTCTCTTCACCGTATTGATAAATGACATCTGCTAATTCTGTCTCGCTAATATTAGCCAGCCAAGTAGCAGCATCAACTCCGCGCATGGTGTTCATACGCATATCAAGCTTACCTTCACGCATAAAGCTAAAACCACGTTCAGCTTCATCTAATTGGGGAGACGAAACACCTAAATCAAACAAAATTCCATTAACTTTACCGACTACATTTTCTTGGATTAATACTTCGCTAAGATTAGCGTACGAGCTATGGTAAATAGCAACACGGTTATCTTGTGCCAAATATTGGCGAGCGTAAAGAATAGCGGTGGGATCTTTATCTAAGATAATCAAACGGCCTTGAGGGCCTAGGTGAGAAAGTATTGCTTGCGTGTGACCACCACGACCAAAAGTTGCATCCACATAGATGCCCCTCGGATCAATGGCTAATGATTCGATTGCTTCTCGCAATAATACAGGTAAATGTGGTAAACCTGCGTTGTTCATACGACAAGCCGCCATACTTGCTTTCCCCTCATTACAAAACATTCCTGATTACAAAGACAATAATTTCACTACTTCTGGTAACTCGCCATCCAAGCGTAGTTCTTCCTTCAACCATAGGCTACGGCTTTCTTGCCAAAGTGACTCTGCCCATAGCTCAATTTTTTTACCTTGCCCGACTAGTACTGCCCGCTTATCTAAGCCAGCATACTCACGTAGCAACGGAGGCATTAATATTCTTCCCTGCGCATCCAATTCGATTTCAGTCGCATGTCCTATTAAAAGACGCTGTATACGCCTTGCCTGCGGATTAAAGCTTGGCAAAGCAACTAGCTTTCTTTCAATTTCTTCCCAGACTGGTAGTGGATACAGGAGCAAACAGCGCTCTTCGGTATCAATTGTCAAAATGTTTCCGCCTAACAAAGAAGCACGATAACGAACCGGCATCATAATCCGGCCCTTGGTATCAATGTTTGCTATGTTTACGCCGCGAAACATACTCACCCCAGCCCCAAATTGCAACTTTATTTCCCTAATTCCTTTTTATGGTCTTCCATAACCAAAATATACCACAATTTCCCACCGCAAGCCACTATTTACCACTAAACGAAAAAAAATGGCACAAAAACTTTATTGAAAAATAAAAATATTTTTCTTTTAAGGATGTAAAAAGGGGATTTTTTGTACGAAAATAGCTGAAGCAAGGACTAAGTGCATGAAAAAAAATAAAAAACGTCACTCAATAAGCCGGGTTCTGTCGAGGACAATCATTCATCTGGGACGCTTGTCGCCAAGCGCCTCAAGCGACCTACCCGAACTCAGCGCGGGCAGCACTAATGAGTTCCTATTTG
>CAZXFO010000232.1:0-5028 GCA_964639745.1 uncultured Coxiellaceae bacterium
ATGACAGCAGCATTCGCCTTTGCTTTTACCAACAAAGGTAATAGCAAAAAATAATACCCTAACACTGTTTTATAAGGAGCAAAATCTCGATAAGGTAGACCACTTTTGAATTGATATGTTACGTGTGCAAACCAAAATTCATCAATCAACAATGATCCATACTGATTAAAAAAATATTCTATCGAGAAATAAGCCATACATAACATGCATAGCAACATTATGAAACGCCTGGAGCTTCCATCCATCAGCACGGTTATTTCCCTTTGATTATTTTGGTTTAGTTAGCACCTATGCTATCATGCCAGCCATTCACTTTTCCAAACGGTTTATGAAATGGACAAAGAGTTCCAATTTACGTCTGAGTCAGTGTCTGAAGGGCATCCTGACAAAGTCGCCGATCAAATTTCTGATGCGGTTTTAGATAATATCCTTGCTCAGGATCCTCATGCGCGCGTAGCCTGCGAAACATTAGTCAAAACTGGCATGGTGTTTATCGGTGGAGAGATTACCACCTCTGCGTGGGTAGACATGGAGCAAATAGCTCGTAGCGTTGTTAAAGATATAGGTTACACCAGTTCTGAAATGGGATTTGACTGGGAATCTTGCGCAGTCCTAACTGCCATTGGCAAACAATCGCCCGACATAGCTGTTGGGGTAGACAGACAAGATAAAGCGGAGCAGGGTGCTGGTGACCAAGGTTTAATGTTTGGCTATGCCACTAACGAAACAGATGTGCTTATGCCGGCACCTATCACTTACGCTCACCGCTTGATGCAACGCCAAGCAGAATTGCGTCGCGAAGATTTTTTATCTTGGCTGCGGCCTGATGCTAAAAGCCAAATTACATTTCATTATGTCGATAATAAGCCTGTTCGAATTTCAACTATCGTTATCTCCACGCAACATCACCCTGATGTAACCCATAATGAAGTTAAAGAAGCTGTAATAGAAGAGATTATTAAACCAACCATACCAGAAGAATGGATAGACAAAGATACCCGGTTCCTCATTAATCCTACTGGGCGATTTGTCATTGGCGGCCCTTTAGGAGATTGCGGCCTGACAGGACGTAAAATTATTGTAGATACCTATGGCGGTATGGCCCGTCATGGAGGCGGGTGCTTTTCAGGTAAAGACCCTTCGAAAGTAGACCGTTCCGGTGCTTATGCTGCGCGTTATGTAGCAAAAAATATTGTGGCAGCTGGCATAGCTGACCGCTGTGAGATTCAGATTTCTTACGCCATCGGTGTTGCTGAACCGACTTCGCTTTATATCAACACCTATGGAACAAATAAAATTTCAGACCATGAAATAATTAAATTAATTCGTGAACATTTTGACTTACGCCCATATGGCATTATTAAAATGTTAGATCTCTTACATCCCATCTATCGCCCAACTGCAAGCTATGGCCATTTCGGCCGTGATGATTTAGATTTAAGCTGGGAAAAAACTGACAAAGCCGACGCTTTAAAGAAAGCAGCGGGCATTTAATTACAAAGGAGCACCCCCATGATTCCAAACATTACCCAAGTTAACACTGATTATAAAATAGCAGATTTAAATCTTGCCGATTGGGGACGAAAAGAAATTCAAATTGCTGAGACTGAAATGCCCGGATTAATGGCTATTCGAGAGATGTATAAAGGAAAAAATCCGCTTAAAGGTGCGCGTATCGCGGGCTGCATTCACATGACTATTCAAACCGCTGTTCTCATTGAGACATTGGTTGCTCTTGGAGCCGATATTCGTTGGTCTTCATGCAATATATTCTCTACACAAGATCATGCGGCAGCGGCACTCGCTAAAGCTGGTTTGCCTATTTTTGCTTGGAAAGGTGAAACGGAAGAAGAATATTGGGAATGTATAGAAAATACTATCAAAGGTCCCAACAATTGGACCCCTAATATGATCTTAGATGACGGTGGCGATTTAACCCAATTGATGCATGACAAATATCCTGAACTGCTAAAGAATGTTAAAGGCATTTCAGAAGAAACGACAACGGGAGTACATCGTCTTTATGAAATGCATAAAAAAGGTGAGCTGAAAGTACCAGCTATAAACGTTAATGACTCAGTCACTAAATCTAAATTTGATAATTTATATGGTTGCCGCGAATCTTTGATTGACGGCATAAAACGCGCAACTGACGTTATGATTGCTGGAAAAATCGCTGTTGTTTGTGGCTATGGTGATGTTGGAAAAGGATGTGCTCAAGCTCTCCGTTCTTTTGGCGCAGTAGTCTTAGTAACTGAAATTGACCCCATTTGTGCTTTGCAAGCAGCAATGGAAGGTTACCGAATTGTAACCATGGAAGATGCCGCTCCTATCGGTGATATTTTCGTTACGTGTACCGGTAATATGAAAGTTATATCACATGAGCATTTAATTAAAATGAAGGATCAAGCCATAGTTTGTAATATTGGCCACTTTGATTCAGAAATTGATATTGCTTCCTTACGACAATACCGCTGGGAAAATATTAAACCTCAAGTAGATCATGTTATTTTACCGAACGGTAATCGCCTTATCATTTTAGCTGAAGGGCGCTTAGTTAATTTAGGTTGTGCTACAGGTCACCCAAGCTTTGTTATGTCTACTTCTTTTACCAATCAGGCTTTGGCGCAAATTGAACTTTGGCAAAACCACGATAAATATCCAGCTGGCGTATATGTTCTCCCTAAACAATTAGACGAAATGGTCGCGAGATTACATTTACAAAAATTGAATGCCAAACTAACCACTTTAACGGCAGAACAAGCTGAGTACTTATGTGTTAATGTTGAAGGTCCTTATAAGCCAGAACACTATCGTTATTAAATAGCACATGACCCTTCCTAGCAAGGTAAGGGTCATAACAAGAATTTCTGGCCTTCATGAGAAGCTATGCATCGAGTAACTGAGTTTTTTTCTTTTAGTTGCTGTATTGCTTGCTGCAATTTTGCATCAATTTGCTGGTCAAATTGATCGGGGTCGTGATGATACAGGCATAGCAATTTAACTTGCGCTAGATGTGCTACATCTACTACTCTGCTGACACTTGAATGCCCCCAACCTATCTTTCGTGCATATTCAACATCGGTATAAGTTGAGTCCATCACCAAGAAATCTGCTTTATGGATGAAAGCTATCAAGCGTTCTTCTTGGTATTGGTTATAATAAGGCGAGTCTTTCAAACATAATTCATTATCTGTAATGTAACAGAAGACCTTATCATGATACTTCACGCGGAAACCTAAGCATCGTCCTGGATGATTCAATAACAAGGTATCTATAATAACATTATCAAATTGAAGAGTTTCTTCGTTCAGATTACGGAAGGTTAATTTTGCCGAAAATTCATTAATAGTAAACGGCAAATAGACATGATCCATAAGACCAGATATAAGCTCTTCAATAGTTTTATTTCCCTGGTTAGTACCAAATATTTCAAATTCGTTGCCTTTAATAAAAAGCGGAGCAAAAAAAGGAAACCCGTTAATATGATCATAATGCGGATGGGAGATAAATATTTTGGCCTTCAAAGGAAAATCATCTTTTTGTATTAAATAATTAGAGAGCTCTTTGATCCCAGTGCCTGCATCAAAAATAAAAAATTGTTTTTTACCTAACTGCAAAGTAACACAGTTTGTGTTTCCACCATAACGAGCTGTTTTATTACCCGCAACAGGCAATGTTCCCCGCACGCCCCAAAACTGAATACACATTTTATCTGCTAACATTTGCTGTATTTCATTTAAAAAGGTTTTAGGATTAATTGGTTTGGTATAAAACCCATCAACACCTTCTTGTAAAGCCTGATGTTTATCGGTTTCAAAATGTTTACTGGTAATTATAATAAAAACGGGCTGTTTTACGCCGCCAATGGCTCGCAATTTTTTAAAAAGAGCTAAACCATCTAAATTTGGCATCATCAAGTCGCAAAGGATTACATCTGGGTGAACCTCCAGAATCTTTTGGACGGCATCTATACTGGAGGTTAAAGCTGTTACTGTATAACCTGCTCTTTCTAAAAGGTTTTTTTCGACTTCGATTGAAGTCTGATCATCGTCAATGATAAGAAAATGCAGGGTCATAACTATTCTCTTAGACTCATTATTTTAATTTTAGCAAAAAAAACTACACTTCTTTAACAAAACTTATACAGGTCGCGCAAAATTTTTGATTGTTTTGCGTAAGCTTATCGTAGAACTGGCATCTAATAGTTGATTTTGAATAGTGATCATCATACTGATAAGTAAACCCTTTACATTGGGCATTCTGGTCACATTCCCATTGGCATAGCTGCGGATCAGGATATGGGATATTTTTGGTATAAACTGTAGCGCCTTTTAAAACAGTAGCAGCTATCGGCATATATTGATGAACAGTTAAGAAACGACGTTTCTTTTCAGCAAAAAGTTTTTTCTTAAAAGCTGCAGTTTTATCTATCCACTTAGAACTTTCATCATAACCGAGGCAAAAAATATTATCGGAATGTTGGAGCCAGTTATATAAAATAACATCGGGAACTTTATTCATTTGGGAAATTTTAAAAGGATAAAGTTCTTCCTGTAAATCTGGCATTAGGTACGCCCATTTAAATAAAGTGCCGTTATAAATAGGTTCAAATTTTATAACGCTAAAATTCTGTAAATGCTTTAAACCATCAAAATCAAAATTGCCTAGACTTGAAAACGTATAACCTGCACTACCTAATACATAATTACTATGCAAGATACTGTCTTCCACTACGAGCACGCTGCTTTGATTTAACTGATCTTTAATATTAGGAGGTTGGGTAATAGCATTATGCAAAAGCTGAAAAGCAAAACCTTCAGACTGCATAATTTTTGCAATATTGGACTGATTAACGAAAATTGTAGCGGCAGATAAAATAGCAGTTATGGCAAAAAATAGCAGATTAATAATATTCTTATTGTTAATAAGCGCGTGCAATAAAAATTCCAGTGAAAAACCTAACAACAGTGCACAAAAAATCAAGGTAGGACTAAGATGCCAAGGGAAAGCCATAGCCCAATTAAT
>CAZXFO010000233.1:0-3758 GCA_964639745.1 uncultured Coxiellaceae bacterium
AATAACGCCTCAGGCAATATACCTTCTTGCTTATAGTCCATCACGCTAGCAGCACCTTCACGTTTAGAAAGACGCTTGCCATCAGGGCCTAAAATCATCGGTAAATGCGCATAAGCAGGAAGCACAGCATTTAAAGCACGCAAAATATTAATCTGGCGTGGGGTATTATTAATATGATCATCACCGCGTATCACATGTGAAACTTTCATGTCCCAATCATCGACAACGACAGTGA
This sequence comes from uncultured Coxiellaceae bacterium, assembly GCA_964639745.1. Lineage (GTDB taxonomy): Bacteria > Pseudomonadota > Gammaproteobacteria > DSM-16500 > DSM-16500 > JABDGC01. The sequence continues at coordinate 236 of CAZXFO010000233.1, forward strand.
GATTATAGGTAGGTGTGCCATCACTACGAGCAATAATTAAATCATCTAATTCAGCATTACTAAATACCACTTTGCCGCGAATTAAATCATCAAATTCTACATTTCCATCAACCGGGTTTTTGAAACGAATGACAAAGCTATCGCCTTTAGCCTCAGGATTATCACGACAAAAGCCGTCGTAACGTGGTTTTTGTTTATTCGCCATTTGCTTATTGCGTAGATTTTCAAGACGTTCTTTAGAACAATAGCAACGATAGGCTTTTCCTTCTTGCAGTAATTGTGCAATGACTTCTTTATAACGATCAAAACGCTTGGTTTGATAGAAAGGGCCCTGGTCGTAATTTAAGTTCAACCATTCCATGCCTTCTATAATGGCATCAACTGATTCTTGAGTAGAACGCTCTACATCCGTGTCTTCTATACGCAGAATAAATGTGCCCTTCATCTTGCGGGCGTAAAGCCAGTTGTATAAAGCAGTGCGCGCACTCCCAATGTGTAAAAAACCAGTAGGGCTAGGCGGAAAACGAGTAACCACGGATGACATGTTGCGCTGTCCTTTCTTAGTTAAGAAGCGATGGATTGTAGCATATTGTTTTTACATGCTCATGATCTTCTGCATATTTACCCAGTATGTCGAAAAATATCCGACATACTAGCAATTCTTACTAGCATTAATAAGAAAAGTTTCTTGCAGAAGTGTGAAATGCCCCCTAAAATTGCAAGCCTTAATCGGGCGATTAGCTCAGGGGTAGAGCACTGCCTTCACACGGCAGGGGTCAGTGGTTCGAAACCACTATCGCCCACCATATACTTCTTCGAAGGAATCGAAAATCATGAAGCAAGGCCGCATCATCCTAGATTCGTTTGAAAGCAGCTTACTCAAAAATAATCCTTTAAAAGACCCCCATATTCGCCAATTGGCTATCTATTTACCGCCAGGCTATGAAGAAGAGACTACTCAAAGTTATCCTGTTGTTTTCTTGTTACCTGGCTTTGCCGGTAAAGGCCCCATGATGCTGAACCGGGAAGCATTTTCAGAAGCGATTGATGAAAGATTAAATCGATTGATAGCGAGCCAAACCATACAACCCATGATCGTTGTCATGCCAGACTGTTTCACTTATTACGGCGGCAGCCAATATCGAAACTCGCCTACTCTGGGGCAATATGAAAGTTATTTAGTTGAGGAACTAGTCCCCTATATTAAAAACCGGTTTCGCACAAAACCAGAACCGCGCTTTTGGGCTATTGCCGGCAAATCAAGCGGTGGCTATGGGGCATTAACGCTTAGCATGAGACATCCCGATGTTTTTGGCTCATTAGCCTGCCACAGCGGTGATATGGGCTTTGAATATTGCTATCTGCCTGATTTTCCACCGGCCATGCTCGCTTTAGAAAAGGCTGGTGGCATTGCAGCCTTCATGGATAAATTTTATGCAGCTCCAAAAAAAGACGGATTAAGCTTTCTAACATTGAATGTGATTGCCATGGCTGCCGCCTACTCTACTGGCCGTGATATCGAGCTACCCTTCCGTACCCAAACCGGCGAAATTGATCAGAAAGTTTGGCAACAATGGTTAGCATTAGACCCTATTAACATGATTGATTCTCATCAAGATTCTTTGCAAAAGCTCAATATCTTCATCGATTGCGGCAGTCGAGATGAATACAGACTATATGCTGGCGCGCGAACGTTTTCAGCCAAGCTCCAAAATCTAGGCATTAAGCATATCTATGAAGAATTTGAAGACACCCACACCAAGACCAGCTATCGGTATGATCGGTCTTTAAAGGTTATTTCAGATTTTATGAACAAAGCTTAAGCTTCTTATTGCTTCAGATTCTGCCAAAGGCGATAATAGCAACCGCTAAAAATCCAAAAAATGAGCAGTGGCTATGTCTAATGTCAAAATCTTTGAATTTGAAGTTCCAATAGAATGCGCAGCTTGTATTGCCCCTGTCGAAAATTCTATTCTAGCTTTGAAGGCATCAAAAAATTTCACCATTGAAGACGTTGACGTAGATCCTCTAGATAAAGTAGTAAGCATCACTATCTCTAATTCTAAAGTTTCTGACCAAGAAATTAAAAATACATTAACTACAGCGATGAGCGAAGTAGGCTTTACTCCGAAATACATTGAAGAGGATGACGATGAAAAAGGAGAACAGCATTTAGCCTCAACTAAGGAGCATGCATTTAAAGGTATAGTCGGACTCCTTGCTGGATGCGGCCTATTAGGATTATGCATTTCTGGTCTAGCAATTCCTTTCTTTGCTCTTGGCCTAATAGGAATTTTCAGCACATTACTCACTTTTTATCTAGGTAAAGATAGCTATTATGCAGCTGCTGCAAATCTTATTAAGCGTAAACCGCCCACTATGGATACTTTATTTTCCATCAGCACCCTTATTGCCGTAGTCGCTTCATTTGGTTCGCTCTTTGTGCCCTGGCTACCAATGATGTTTGATACTGCACTTTTAATTTTTGGTTTCCGTCATATTGGCAAAGCTGTTGAAGCACTTGCTACCGAAGAGATTAAACAAAATTTAAATTTTCGTTCACATGTTGCAAAAGAAATTGAAGTTGCAGATGACAATGAAAAACGAGGCGGCAGGTACAGTACAAAACTAATTAAAGACTTAAAACCTGGCGACATTATAAAAGTAGCTAAAGGTGCTTTAGTTCCAGTAGATGGCGTATGCCTTAATGAAGCTTCTGTATATAATACTCATATTAATGGAAATACCCTTCCTGAGAAAATGATAAACGGCCAAACTATTTTAGCTGGCGCCAAATTAGCAGCAAATTCAGAACCGTTAATAATCGAAGTTACTGCAACAGAAAAAAATTCTTATCTAACTTTATTGGATCGAAGCTTAAGAAGAGCACGGCGCGATAAAAACAAAGCGCCGCTAGCTACATTTGCCAAAAAAGTTTTAAAATATTTCATCCCAGCCGTTTTAGCGCTCTCATTTGTAGCGGCAATTATCATCGGCATGCTATTTTCTCCGCTCACTGCCTTACAGTGTGCTGCTGCTATTCTGGTTTCTGCCTGTCCATGCACTTTTGGCCTTATAACACCACTCGCCATAAAAATAGGCTTTATAGAAACAGCTCGCTCCGGCTTAAAAATTAAAAATGGGGAAAAACTACAAGCTGCTGAGCAAGTCGACACAGTCGTATTTGACCTAAACGGCACTTTAACTACCGGCATACCTACTGTCGTGCACTCGTCTATTGAGAAAGATAAGAATTTAATAAAATACCTCCTCGCTTTAGAAAAGCATGCCGAACATCCATTTGCCAAGGCCATTATCGAACATTTTAAGGAAACTGAAACTGCCAAAAATGAAATTAAGGTGACTGAAATTAATAAATACCATTCAGGCATTTCAGGAAAAATAGACGGAAAAGTCTTTACGGTTGGCAACGAAAAGATTATGATAAATGTCGGCATTACGACAGAGACAATAGACGCCAAAATTACCAAGAAAAATGAACTCGACGATGTTGTTTATTTTG
>CAZXFO010000234.1:0-15028 GCA_964639745.1 uncultured Coxiellaceae bacterium
GCCTTCCGTTTGGTTATAGGTAACAGAGCCACACCCAGCAACGACCACCATCATTCCTAAAAAACATAGCAACTTTAAGAGTCTTAATTTATTCACCGAGGGTATAAGTTTTTTTATTATTGTTATCGTATTCTGTAAAAAATTAATCATTCTGCTTTTGCCTCGGAATAATTACCATGGTTCGGTTGGACATATACATAACAGCTTGCAAAGGAAATGGGCGTAACAGTTTTTCTAAAACATCAGGAACACTAGCGCCTGTCACTCGGCCATCAAAATTGTAGTCATAAGGTGCTTTCCACACCACTTTCCAATGGTAGCGACCGAAAATTCTTTCTAAATTTTGTTTTAATGAACCGCTAATGCTAATCGCATATACAGGAGCAGGGGTACCCAAACTAGAATATTGATTAGGAAATGCCTCTCCAGCAGATGCAGAAGGAGCAAAAGCGTTATTTGTTTGTGTTCCTGCCTGGAAAAAAGGATCGCTGGGAGCGGCTGCTTGTGGCTGAGCCATTTCCCATTCTGCAAAACAAACTGCCGGCGCAAGGCTGCCAATTAAAAGCATCCATTTTAGAAGGCACTTCACTTTTATACGTATGAAATGCATAACGTAAATCCATAATGGCAAAATGAAATTCTTTATAAGTATACAGTTATTTAAAAAAAATGTAACTCTTTTACACCCTTAGAAGTTTACTGCGTAAAGACTGTAAAGTCTGATCCATATGGTTCGTTAGGAGGCGTACAACGTGTTATCACCATTAACGTGGCATACTGCCCCCATGCACTTGCGCCAGTGCCAGTATTTGTAGTAGCAACTGTCCCTTTTGAAGTGATCACTTGTAAACAAACTCGCCAATAAACTCCGCTTGTGGTTGGAATTCCAGTAGTGCCAAAACTGCATGCTGTCGGTACTGTACCTGTCGGGCAATCTTTGGGGGTAGCTGAAGGGCCATAAGCGTAAGCCGTAAAGCTTGCTATTGGATATATGCTGGTTGAGCCATTATCGTTTACCCCACTCGCTGAAACAGGTGTGACCATGATTTGCGGTGTCATGCAGTTAGTTCCGCCACTTGTACAAGCATTTGTTACTGGATTATAACCAGGACAGCTTGGCACTGGAACACAAGCCCCATTATGATAAATACCAGAAAAATTAACAGAACGAGCGTTATTTAAGTTTTGACCTGGTGTTGTAACTTGCGCCGTGATATAAGGCCCTGTACTGCTCGGGTTGCCGTATTGATCTGATAAATAAGCTACCGGCAATTCACCAGCTACCACTAAGGCATTAGCTGTATTATTAATGCGGGTAACCACATAAAATACATTATTAGTAATGCTGTCACAGGTGATGGAGAAGCCATAGCCATAAGAGTTTACGCTTAACGTGCTTGGTAAGTAGCCTGTTGTAGTCAGCGAGCTAAGATTACCCCAGGCGGTTCCGTTGGAAGTGCTAGAACTGGCATAAGCACAAGCACCCCCCGGCCAAGATCCATAGCTAGTATAATAAGCCAAACCGGCGGTTAAGATTTGTTGCATCTGTAAAGCTGTTTTATCTCGACGTTGTTGTGCCATTTGGCGAGTGCCATAGTTAATGGCCATTACTAAAATGCCGCCAATTATCGCCAGCACTAGCATGGTTTCTAATAAGGTAAATCCAGTTGATAAACGTTTTTTCATAGACTATCCACCACATAAATAATAGACAGGCGCCTGGGGCGGGATTGTTGTTGTACTATAACCGTCATTCATTTCATAATTTTTATCATGTGTATATTGATATGTGAAATCACGTAAGCCTTGCATGGGCATATTCAGAACCCCAGGCTTTATTATGGCACCGTAAGAGGGTGTACGCGTCCAAACCACATAATCTCGATTCGCATTAGACGATGGACAGAGATCTACAGTATTGTTTCCCAAGCTTGACAATCCTGAAACACACTCTGCACCTGCCACTGCAGCTATGGCATTGATCGCCGAAGTTTTTTTAATTTTTACGGAAACTTGAATAACCCAAGAAAATACTGTCGCTTGCGCTGTCCTCATAATTGCAGAATTTACTTTGACACAACGAGTACCTGGCCTAATTACTACGCATGCATTTACGTACATTGATCCACTACTGGCAACCATTCTTGGGATGAGTTGAACAATATACCCTGACTCTCCCCCACTCGGGTCAACATAAGAATTAGCTGGAAACCAATCAGTTAGAAATCCCTTAGCAATAAGTGCGTTATTTATGGGCACAGGATAAAATGTCGTGTAAGGATAAACAAGTCCTGAGGCAGGGGCAGGATAAGGAGACAACACATCAGGCGGGTTTGGGGCAAAATCACCATTCGCGCAATTGGCACGATAATAATTGCTAGCCGCATTGAATAACTGATCTACATTAGCGCGCAACTGTTGAATTTGAAAGGAAGCTTGATAGGACTGATACATACGCAGGCCTAAAACAAACATTAAGCCACCAATACCCAATAAGAGTAGAAGTTCAAGCAGTGTGGCGCCTCTTGTTTTTATAGGCATTATTGAGAACCCATTGCCATACCTGTTTGATAAACCCCATTAATAGCCGTCATGATTAATGAGGTTCCGACGATCATCAATACACCAGCAACAATTTTTCCTATTGTTTTTAAAGTTTTCATCCCTTGCTCTGATCCACGTATGCCTAAACGAATTAAGCCGTGCTCGAAGCCTTTTACTTCTGCAAGAATACGCAGACGCAATAAATCATTGTCATTAATTAGCCCGGTATCTAATACATCAGCTATATTGCCTTTACCTTTACCCATTAAATGCTCCATGCGCGATAAATGCATAGCTAAGTAGGGCGGAACTTTATGCTGCATAATGGATAGGGCAGATTTAAATACTACGCCATTGGCTACCAACAAACCTAAGGTTTCCAGGACCTGTGCTGCTACAAATTGTTTATATAGGGTAAAAGGGAAAAATTTATCTAACACGGTTCTTAATTCGCCGACATAATTTTTCATGATCAAGACCAAAACAAAACAAATAGCTATAGCACCTACAATAGAAGCCCACCACCAGCTTTTAATAAAATGCGCAACACCCACTAAGCGACGTCCAGCTTCTGGCCATTGGTCCATGGGCTTAATAGTAAGGAACTGGGTGAACACACTCTTATTCAGATAAAGAATTACAGCGCAAGCAATAATACATACTACAGCTGGATATGCGACTGCACCTAAAAACGCACCAACAGTAGAAGAGCGGCTGCTCATCATATTAATAGCGGACTTTATGGTTTGGGCTAATGCACCACCTTCTTCACCTATGCGAATAATTTCTACCACATTGAATGCAAACCACTCGCGCATACCTTCAGCAAGAGGCTTACCTGTTGATATTGTCGCAGCAAGACTGGCAGCAACTTCTCTAGAAACACCTTTAGTAGCACGCGCTAACATTTCTACAGCTTTATTGGGAGGAATGCCGTCTTCAACTAAGTGAGAAAAATCTTCCAAGAAAGCTTGCTGCGCTTTCATGCCAAACTGCAATCTTTTTATTCTGGAAAGAATTTGGGCTTGCAAGGATTGTTCTGCCATTACTTCGTCCTTAAATCATGACTGAGCTAAGGGTAATATAGCCTGAATTAGGCAGAACGTCATCTTTAGGTTATTTGTAACTGAAGTTTTTAGATTGTGTTGATGGATTAATAGGTCCTACGACTTTTTCAGCATCAAAAGGATCAATAATTCCTTTGGCTACGAGATCTACTGCGCGATCATAAAAATTTTCCCAACCGTTCTCTTTTAGGTATTTTTCCCAGCCTATAGTATCGCCTTTTAAAACGAACTTACGGCCCTCTTCGTCGACATAGATAACCTCGGCGACGACTACACGACCGCCGACTCCGCTATTATTACATTTCGCGCAACCCGGACCGCGGGCACGAGCGCTTTCAATGATCTCAGGCCCTAACACATCCTGCCAACCTTGAATAAAGGGTTGGTGCTTAGGTGAACTCTTAATAGGAATAGCACAATGGGGGCAAATCTTAACTGCCAAGCGCTGACAACATAGACAACGCAACACACTGCTATCGCTTAACAGGGTAGGAGATACTTTCATATCAATTAAGCGGGTGATGATCGCGGTTGCTCTGTTGGTATGCAAAGTACTTAATACTAAGTGGCCGGTGATAGAAGCACTTACCATGATACGTGCTGTTTCTTCATCACGCATCTCACCTAACATAATTACATCAGGGTCCATACGCAAAGCAGCTCTACCCATACTAGCAAAACTTCGATCTGCTTTTTCGGTATTTACTGGCACCTGAGTTGCTTCTTCAATAACTTTTTCAACTGGATCTTCGATTGAATACAATTTAGCAGTGTTTTCTACCATTTCCATACAGCTAGCCAGAGTAGTCGTTTTACCTGAACCTGTAGGACCTGCAATAATAATTGCACCAAAAGGCAGCTTCATAGCAGTCTTAATAATATCTACTTGTTTAGGGGTATAACCTAATTCTTCAAGCGTCTTGCTGCGACTTTCTCCTGTAGCCAAAATACGCATAACCATATCAAACCCGCCATGCGCAGGAACACTAGCAAGACGCAAGCGAATATCTTTGCCCTGAATTTTTAAAGGCATGGATGCGTCTTGTGGCACTAAGGGATTAAAGTGCGATGTTGCATGGTCGGTTTCTTTATTAAAAGCAACCGAGGCTATTTCTCTTCCTAATTTTTCTGACCATTCAGCAAATACATGTAATTCACCATGTTGACGCATGCGAACTTTGGTATAAGTAGAACGAACTTGAATATGGATATCGCTGACATTACGGCGGGCTGCTTCGTGCACTAACTCACGCAAATGCTTTTGCTGGTCACTGAACGTAACAGAGGTTTCACCTTTATGTTTATCGCTGTCTTCTTCTTCCACGCTTACTACTAACAGCAACTTAATGAGGTTTTGTGTAGCGGCATATACCTGGCCAGGATAGATACCCTTGGTCAGCATAATCGACTTACAATTTTGCACTCGCCGAGAAGAAGGATCAGAAGAGAGAATAACACCGCTTTTTAAAACTACTATATCGCCTTCATTAATACACCAGTCTTGCATTTCTTCCATAATCTTATCTTTAAGATCAAGCTGGGCCTGGCTAGTGATGACTTCCGTATGGGTCGCTTTCGCGTAAAGCTGTAAGAACTCCACCTCTTGCTCAGGGGCAACGCTACCTGTTGCTATTGGTTCAATATCAGCCATAAGCTACCTTATCTGATTAAAGAAGAATATATATGGACTTATTCATATTATAGTACATAAGTCACGAACGATAGCCAGGCGTAATTATAGTATATTAATCAATATGTTATTGAATATGAGGCAATGTAGCTGTTGGCTATAAATTAAGCATGGCTCGACTAGCAGAGCTAGATCTCATATTCTGTTATCTACTGACCATCTTATAAGAGCCATTAAATGCGTAACAAAGATTTATCGCTTGCTTGCATCGAAGTTAACCCCAAAGATACAGCATCAATCTCAATCATTTGGTTACACGGTTTAGGCGCGACTTCTGATGATTTTGTGCCAGTCGCCCATGAGCTGCAAACCATTACCCAATTAAATATTCGCTTTGTTTTTCCGCAAGCCCCACAAATGCCTGTTACCATCAACAATGGATATATTATGCCTGCTTGGTATGACATTGTTTCTTTTGAGCGGGGTGAAAAAATTGATTTGGAAGGGATTACTCGTTCTGTTGGAAGAGTTCAGCAATTAATTCAACATGAAAAATCATTGGGCATCAACGCAGAAAATATAATTATCGCCGGCTTTTCACAAGGTGCTGTAATCGCGCTAGCAACACTTTGCTCGGCAACAGAAAGATTAGCCGGGGCCATCGCTTTATCTGGCTATGTTCCATTTAAGATACAACCTTCTCGCTTTCAATCACCTGTCTTTATAGGCCACGGCATGATGGACGATATAGTCCCATTCGAGCTAGGTGAAATTGCAAAAAAATCATTGGAAGATAATAACTATAAGGTTACTGCACAAGCCTATCCTATGCCGCATTCCGTATGCCCTGAAGAGATTAGAGATATAGGCAAATGGATTAAAGCAATCGCTTAATCTCATTCCATCTCTTGAGCTGCATCCCAATTATCACCGTAACCTATGGAAATTGTTAGAGGGACTTTTAAAGACACCACCTGTGTCATATGTTGCTTTACTGCCGCCAATACTTGCTCTAAAGCACTGTCTGCAACTTCAAAAACTAATTCATCGTGCACTTGCATAATCATTTTCGCATCGAGTTTGCTTTCAGTTAGCCATTGATCTAAACGTATCATGGCCATTTTTATTATATCAGCTGCGCTACCCTGTAATGGTGCGTTAATAGCTGCGCGCTCAGCAGCCTTTTGACGCATTCCTTGACTAGAATTAATATCAGGCAAATACAAACGCCTCCCCCAAAGCGTTTCAACATATCCTTTTTCATGAGCGGTTTGTCGCGCATTATCCATGTATGCTTTAATCAAAGGATAGCGTTGGAAGTATTTATCAATATACATTTGCGCCGCATTACGATCTATTTTTAGCTGACGTGCTAGCCCGAATGCAGACATACCATAAATCAATCCGAAATTTACTGCTTTTGCAGCACGACGCTGATCAGAAGTAACTTCATCTAAAGGCACCCCCATAATTTCTGCTGCTGTAGCTTGATGAATATCCAAATCATTAATAAAAGCATTTACCAAATTTGGGTCATTAGAAATATGCGCCATTAGCCTCAGCTCGATTTGAGAATAATCTGCACTTATAAGCTTATAACCTGGCGGAGCAATAAATGCTTGGCGAATACGGCGGCCTTCGATGGTTCTAATTGGTATATTCTGTAAATTAGGATCAGATGATGATAGTCGACCTGTAGATGTTCCTGCTTGGTTATAAGAAGTGTGTATTCTTCCTGTGCGACCATTAATCTGCTGAGGAAGTTTATTAGTGTAGGTTGAGATTAATTTACTAATTGTACGGCAATCTATGATTATTTGTGGCAGCGGATAATCATGCGCCAGCTCTTGAAGGATTGGCTCAGCTGTTGAAGGCTGCCCCGTTGGAGTTTTTTGTAAAATAGGCAGCTTTAAATCGTCAAATAATACTTGTTGCAGCTGCTTTGGGGAGTTGATATTAAATGACTTACCAGCAATGCTATAAGCTTGTTGCTCTAATTCTTTTAAGCGTACTTCTAATTCACCGCTATGAGATTTCATTTTTTGCGCATCAATTAAAACGCCTGTACATTCCATTTTTGCTAATACAGAAACCAAAGGCATTTCTATTTTTTCAAAAATAAACTTGATGCCTGTATCTTTTTCAATTCTAGGTAGCAGTACGTGATGTAATTGTAATGTTACATCCGCATCTTCAGCCGCGTAAGTGCTAGCCGCATCGATTGCGACGTGGTCAAAGGAAATTTGTTTTGCGCCTTTACCAGCAACATCTTCATAGCGTATGGTACGCCAACCTAAGTATTTCAATGCCAAACCATCCATATCATGGTTAGTACTGGCACTGTCTAATACATAAGATTCAAGCATAGTATCTGTTAACACTCCACGCAGATTTATGTTGGCACAAGCTAAAACTTCCATATCATATTTGATATTTTGGCCAATTTTATGTATCGCTGCATCTTCAAGAATAGGCACCATTTTTTGTAATACTTTTTCTTTAGAAAGTTGCTGGGGCTCTCTGCAATGATGGCCAAAAGGAATATAAGCTGCCTTTCCAGGCTCTATTGCGAATGAAAAACCTACCAGTTCTGCACACATCGAATCTAAATGAGTAGTTTCTGTATCAAAAGCAAAATATTTGCAGTGGCGCAGCTTATCGCACCATTCTTCTAATTTATTTTCTGACAAGATAGTTTCATAGCCGGCGTATTTTTCTTGGTGCTTAAAAGATTCATCGCCAGGCGTTTGCACCTCTAATAAAACGGATAACCAACTTTTAAACTCGAGTTCTTTAAAAAATTTAATCAAACTAGCATTGTCAGTAGCGTTTAAAGTTAGATCTTTAATGTGCAATGGTAAATTAACATCTTGTTTAATCGTGACTAATTGCTTGGAAAGAGGCAAATGGGCAACGCTTGCTCTCAATGATTCGCCTACCTTTCCTGAGATTAAGGCGGCATTTTGAATTACGCCATCAAGAGAACCATGCTCTTTAAGCCATTTAACCGCCGTCTTAGGGCCTACCTGCGGTACGCCCGGAATGTTATCAATGGTATCGCCAACCAGGGCTAAGTAATCGATAATCTTCTCAGGCGGTACTCCAAATTTTTCTTCGACAGCTGCAGCATCTAGTACATTATTGGTCATAGTATTAATTAAAGTGACATGTTTATTCACTAATTGAGCTAGATCTTTATCTCCTGTCGAAATAATAACGTCCATCCCTAGAGCTGTTGCCTGGTTAGCCAATGTGCCTATGACATCATCAGCTTCAACTCCCTCAACCATAAGTATGGGTAAACCCATGGCTTTAATAATCGCGTGTATAGGTTCGATTTGTAATTTCAGATCCGACGGCATTTCTGATCGGGTAGCCTTATAAGCGGAATAAAGCTCATCACGAAACGTTTTGCCTTTGGCGTCAAATATAACGGCCATATATTCAGGGTGATAATCCGACATTAGTTTTCGCAACATATTGATTACACCGTAAATTGCTCCGGTAGGAAACCCCTGAGAATTTGCAAGCGAGGGTAGAGCATGAAATGCTCTATATAAGTATGATGACCCATCTACAAGGATGGCAGGCTTAGAAGGGTGTTGAATGATCAAGGTTTATTCCTCATAGTGATACATCCTTGCTTATAAGGGTGCCTATATTAACATGGGTTTTATAATACTGACATGTAAAAAGACTAACCTTTTTACTATTAAACAGTGCTAAAATTCCGGCCTTTTAAACTAATAGCTAATATTGAAATCTAGTTTGATATTTCTACTTGCCAACTCACAACTTTGATGGTGATATGTGGGGCTTATTGCGGAGAGTCTAGCGTGGGTATAGCGCTTTGGGAAAAATGTTTAAATCATTTACAAGATGAATTTCCATCACAGCAATTCAATACTTGGATAAGACCTTTACAGGCTGAATTTGCCGATGGAAAACTAACCTTATTTGCACCTAATCGATTTGTACTCGATTGGATAGTAGAACGTTTTTTAAACAGAATTAATGAGCTTGCTCGCCAGTTTTGTGAAGGCGAAGCTCCAAGTATTTCGTTAGAAATAGGGAGTAAGCCTCAAGAAGGGTTTAAGCCGACTATTGTACAAAAATCTACGCCTTCCGCTGCTGCACCTACCAAGAAACCTGATCAGCCTTTTCAAAGTAATTTAAACCTACATTTTACTTTCGATAATTTCGTAGAAGGGAAATCAAACCAATTAGCGCGAGCAGCTTCACAGCAGGTGGCTGAAAATCCTGCCGGTGCTTACAATCCGCTTTACTTGTATGGAGGTGTAGGTTTGGGTAAAACCCACTTAATGCACGCTATTGGCAACCAAATTTTGCGCAAAAATCCCAACGCCAAAGTGTTGTATCTCCATTCTGAACGCTTCGTAGCTGATATGGTCAAAGCTTTACAAACTAACGCTATGAATGAATTTAAACTTTTTTATCGTAGCGTCGATGTCTTATTGATTGATGATATTCAATTTTTTGCAGGAAAAGATCGCTCTCAAGAAGAATTCTTTCATACTTTTAATGCACTTTTAGAAAGCCAGCAGCAACAGGTAATTTTAACTTGCGATCGTTATCCTAAAGAAATTAGCGGCGTAGAGGAACGGTTAAAATCACGTTTTGGATGGGGTTTAACAGTTGCAGTAGAACCACCAGAACTTGAAACTCGAGTGGCAATCTTAATGAGCAAAGCAGAACAAGCTCGCATCGATCTTCCTTATGAAGTGGCATTTTTCGTTGCAAAGCGCATCAGGTCAAATGTCCGTGAATTAGAAGGGGCCTTGAAACGTATAGTAGCTAATGCGCACTTTACGGGCCACGCTATCACTGTCGATTTTGTAAAAGAATCATTACGTGACCTTCTTGCTTTACAAGACAAATTAATTTCTATTGAGAATATTCAACGCACCGTAGCTGAATATTACAAAATTAAAGTGTCAGATTTATTATCTAAACGTCGCAGCCGCTCTGTAGCACGACCGCGCCAAGTTGCCATGGCATTAGCAAAAGAATTAACAAGCCATAGTCTTCCTGAAATTGGCGATGCTTTTGGTGGCCGAGACCACACAACCGTATTACATGCTTATCGTTTAATTAATGAGCTGCGTGAAACTACAACCAGCATGGATGAAGATTTTACTAATTTAATGCGCATCTTGACGACATAAAGGAGCACTGATGAAACTTTCCTTACAACGCGAAGCATTACTTAAAGCCCTACAAATCATAAGCGGCGTGATTGAAAAAAAACAAATCAAACCTATCTTGGCCAATACACTTTTAACTGTAAACGGAAATCATCTTCTTCTTACAGCTACAGATGCTGAAATCGAGCTAATTGGCTCTGCGTTAATACAAAATGTGAACGACTCAACTCCCGTAACTGCCCCAGCTCGCAAGCTTTATGATATTTGTCGTGCACTTCCAGAAGGAACGCCAATTACTCTCTCAACGGAAAATGATCGCTTAACACTACAGTCTGGTAGCAGCCGTTTTACTTTAGCCACGCTTCCCGCACAAGATTATCCTTCTATCGAGGAAAGAAATTTCACTACTCAGTTTACATTGACTCAAACTGAGCTGCGCAACTTACTTTCAAAAACTAGTTTTGCCATGGGCCAACAAGATGTTCGCCATTATCTAAACGGTGTAGTATTTGACCTCAATTCTGGTACGATGGAATGCATGGCTACTGATGGACATCGATTTGCTTTAAGTAAAGTTAACAAAAATGAAATTGATACTATTAAAGCTAAAATCTTAGTACCGCGCAAAAGTGTCCTTGAATTAATGCGTCTTTTAAATGCTGATGACGATTGTCCGCTGACAGTATGTGTAAACGATCATTACTTACGCGTTATCTCAGATGACTTTACATTTACCTCAAAATTAATACATGCCACCTTGCCGGACTATCACAAATTAATTCCACAAAAAGGTGCTCATACCGTTCTGGCCCAGCGTGAAACCTTGCGCCAGGCTTTAATCCGAGTATCCATCTTATCTCATGAAAAATTTCGCAGCATAAAGTGGAACTTGAAAGAAGGTCAGCTTGAAATAACTGCTAACAATCCTGAGCGCGAAGAAGCAGAAGAAATCGTGCCAGTAGAATATACCGGCAATCCTATCGAAGTTTCTTTTAACGTTATGTATCTTCTAGACGCTATTTCGGCTATAGATTCAGAAGTCATCCGTTGGTCATTTTCAAATTTAGATGATGGGGTATTACTGGAACCAGTTGCTGAAAATGCATCGAGTCTTTACGTTGTAATGCCTCTATTAGTGCCGCAGGCAGCTGCTGCATAAAGAGACGCTTAATCTATCATTCAGAATTACTACTAATTGTCGCTTTACAGTATAAGCACAGCAGATCATGCTGTGCTTACTGATAATAACAATACGCTGGATTATATATCGAGGTTTACGACAGAAAGAGCATTAGCTTCAATAAATGCGCGTCTTGGCTCAACTTCATCGCCCATCAGAGTTGTAAACAATTTATCTGAGGCAACAGCATCTTCTACGCTTACCTGTAACATGCGGCGTGTATCTGTATTCATAGTTGTTTCGCTAAGTTGGTCTGGGTTCATTTCGCCTAACCCTTTGTACCGCTGAATGCTTTGACCTTTCTTAGCTTCTGCTAGTAACCATTCCACAAGTTCACGGAAGTTATTAACCATGCGCTGTTTCTCGCCTTTCTTAACTATAGCGCCTGGTTTTACTAGACCATTTAAGCGGGTAGCGAGCGCTGCAATCCGTTTATAATCAGCGGAGAGGAATAAATCTTTATTAATCAACAAGATACTTTCTACGCCGTGGCTCATTATCCTAGCTCTAGGCTGCCAAAAATGGCGCTCGGGGTCTTCTTGCAAGTCAAACTGATAGCGGGTAATACCGGGTGATAGGGTATTCAAATGCGTTTCTAAGTTTTTTACAAAACCTTCCATCCAAGATTTGTCTAACAAACGACTTTCATCAATAGTAGGCTGTTCAATTAATGACTCAATCACCTGCTGTGGATAACGTTTAGATAAGCGTTGCTGAATATGTAGCATAATAGCTTGATGTTCACGCACTAAATTAGCAAAGTCTTCATTAGGGTATGATGTAGGTGCTTGTGGATCGGGATAAAAAGCTGCGTCTTCGAGAGCAGACTGAACCAATAAATTATCTAATGCTTCATCATCTTTAACGTATTGTTCTTGCTTGCCTTTCTTAACTTTATAAAGTGGAGGTTGGGCGATATATATATAGCCACGTTCTATTAACTCAGGCATTTGACGGAAGAAAAACGTTAAAAGCAGGGTACGGATGTGAGAACCGTCGACGTCAGCGTCGGTCATGATAATTATTCGATGATAACGTAGCTTATTCGGGTCATATTCTTCAGGGCCAATGCCGCATCCTAATGCTGTAATGAGAGTTGCTACCTCTTGAGATGAGAGCATACGGTCGAAACGGGCTTTTTCGACATTGAGAATTTTACCTTTAAGCGGCAAGATAGCTTGGGTGCGTCTGTCGCGCCCTTGTTTTGCTGATCCACCGGCAGAATCACCCTCTACGATGAATAGTTCTGATTTACTAGGGTCTTCTTCTTGGCAATCCGCTAACTTACCTGGTAAACCAGCTAAATCTAATGCGCTTTTGCGTCTAGTAAGTTCCCTTGCTTTGCGAGCTGCTTCTCTTGCTCTAGCAGCGTCAATTACTTTTGTAGCAATCGATTTAGCTTCTTGAGGATTTTCCACTAAAAACTCATAAAATTTCTCGCCAGTTAGAGATTCAACTACTGCCTTTACTTCCGAAGACACCAATTTATCTTTAGTTTGCGACGAAAATTTAGGGCCAGGCATTTTTACTGAAAGCACAGCGGTCAAACCCTCTCTAAAGTCATCGCCAGAAGTCGAGATTTTAGCTTTCTTTAAATAACCTTCTTGCTCCAAGTATTGATTTAATACGCGTGTTAATGCACCACGAAAGCCGGCTAAGTGTGTACCACCGTCGCGTTGTGGAATGTTATTGGTATAACAAAATATCTTTTCAATAAAGCTATCGTTCCATTGCAACGCAACTTCAACAGAAATGCGATCTTTTTCTCCGCTAATATGAAAGACTTTACTATGAATTGGATTTTTATTTTGATTTAAGTCTTCTACAAACGCGCGAATGCCGCCACTATACTCAAAGCGATCTTCTCTATTTTCTCTTTCATCTATCAGGTGAATTTTAATGCCGGGGTTTAAGAATGCTAGTTCTCTCAAGCGCTTAGCTAGTATTTCATAATGGAAATGAATATTAGTGAAGATTTCTGCACTGGGCTTAAAGCGAATTTCGGTTCCATGCTCGCTTGTTTCACCAACTGCGGCTAATGGTGCTTGTGGCTCGCCCATCTTATATAGCTGTTCATGCACCTTATTGAAGCTACGAATTGTCAATTTTAAATCTTCTGACAGCGCGTTGACTACAGAAAGACCTACACCATGTAATCCGCCCGAAATTTTATAGGCGTCATTGTCGAATTTACCGCCTGAATGCAAGACGGTCATGATAACTTCCGCCGCAGAACGCCCTTCTTCTGGGTGGATATCAACAGGAATACCCCGACCATTATCTTTAACTGTTACTGACTCATCTGAATGCATAATCACTGTTACAGTGTCGCAAAAGCCAGCCAGAGCCTCATCAATTGAGTTATCAACCAGCTCAAAAACCATGTGATGTAAGCCGGTACCATCATCGGTATCACCGATGTACATCCCGGGACGTTTCCGCACTGCATCTAAGCCGCGTAGGATCTGAATCTTGGACGAATCGTAATTGTCTGTTTTCATAACGGGTGTATTCACTTTAACTCCAACTAGGTTATAGCCACTAATGGCTGAAATGTTTCACGTGGAACATCGCTTTCACAAATTTTGCCATGTTTCACGTGAAACATCTTCACTGGTCTACTCATATTAGCGAATATTTCGCTTAGCGCCTCTTTATCTACTGCTGTTACAAAAACTTGAGCTTGCTGTTCAGCTAACGCGTTTACAAGCCACTGCCGGCTTCCCTCATCTAATTCAGCTGGCAGGTCGTCGATTAAGTAAATAGGCCGCTTATTTACCTGAGTAGCCAGCAGGGCGCCTTGGGCTAGTATCATACCACAAACCAAGAGCTTTTGCTGTCCTGTTGATAGGACATCTTTAGCGGGAATCCCCTGAATTTTAATACTTAAATCAGCTCGATGGGGCCCATAATAGGTGTGACCACGCTCAATATCTCTGCCAGTATTATTGCGTAGCAATTCTAAGAAATCTTGATCTGTATTCCATCCAGGCTGGTATTCAATCTCTAAGCCATTGATATCAAATAAACCAACCGGATTTTGAGTCAAAATATCATGCAAAAACGGCATTAGAGCTTGCACATAGCTTAACCTAACTTCATGAAACATAAGGGCAATCTCAGCAAACTGCTGAGTCCAGCTAATTAATTCAGGAAAGCTTACACGCGCTTTGAGTGCTGCATTTCTTTGTTTTAGTAAACGTTGAAACTTAAACCACGTGGCGTGAAATGTGCTGCCTTGATAAAAAATTCCCCAATCGAGGTATTTACGCCGAAAGCTAGGCGAGCCTTCTATTAGATAATGAGTATGGACGTTTATTAAGCGCATAGGTAAAGCAGCTGCTAGCTCGGTTATGCTGGCTACATCTTGCTCAGCTAGCCGAACCCGGGATTCGCCTTCCTGGTTTCGTTCAACACCTAATGGGGTAATCTGGCCAAGATT